>CAZXJK010000004.1:0-33324 GCA_964640895.1 uncultured Methylomonas sp. | reverse complement strand
AGAAAATAAGGTAGTTTAAGTAATCAAAATTTCCGTCAGAGCGACCTTTGTTCCACCCTGTCATAAACATGTCAATACCCCATTATACCTATATTTAGTGGTTGATTATTGAGAGGAGGAAGTGCTTAATCGCTAGAGAGCTTTATTTCTCACAAACTCCACCTTTACAGCCGCAGTTTTTACCACAACCTAAACCTTCTTCTTTAGCAGCACCAAATTCAGGATGTTTGGCGGCATAATTACGTGCCGCTTGTTGGATATAGATCCATGCGATCATCAAGCCAAAAATCACCGCCATGGCAATCAGAAAATTAAGCATTTTAGCTCCTTGTTTTATTAATGATTAAGCTGTGGTGCTGCCCAGCCCCGCAAAGCCCATAAAGGTTAATGATAAGATACCTGCCAGCATCATGCTCAATGCTGCTGCTTGGGTAATATTCGGTAAATTGGAAAGTTCCAGTTTTTCACGTAAGCCAGCCATTAATATAATGGCCAAGCCAAAGCCTGCACCAGCACCTAAGCTAAACGAGACTGATTGCAAAAAATCATAACCGCGTGAAGTTTGAAATAGTGCAACCCCTAAAATAGCACAGTTGGTAGTGATTAATGGTAAGAAAATCCCTAAAGCACGGAATAAACTGGGGCTAAATTTCTTTAAAATCATTTCTACTAACTGTACTGAGGATGCGATTAACGCAATGTAGCTAATCAGGCGTAGAAACTCGATATCAAAAGCAATCAGCACTTGGTTGATGCCATAAGCACAAGTGGAGCTGACAAACATTACAAAGGTCGTGGCGAGGCTCATATTAAACGCGGTATCGCGTTTAGCGGACACGCCAACAAAGGGGCATAAGCCTAAGAACATTGCCAAGACGAAATTATTAATCAAAAAAGCACTGAGAAAGATAAAGCTGAGTGATTCGGGGTTCATGACGGACTACCTTGGATATTGCAATGCGATGCGGCTTCGGATGCAATGAGTTTCTTGGTTCTGCGTTGGCTAATATAATTAATAAGCAATAGCCATGAGCCCAGTACGATAAAGCCGCCTGGTGGTAAAATCATCACGACCCACGGCTCGAAGTTAGTACTAAACACTTGGTAGCCTAATAATTGCCCTGCGCCTAATAATTCACGTACACCGCCAAGCATGACTAATGCCAAGGTAAAGCCTAGACCCATACCAAAAGCACTAATAACAGATTTGGTAAATGAATTTTTAGACGCGTAAGCTTCAGCGCGACCTAAAATTAAGCAATTCACCACGATTAATTGAATAAAAGCGCCGAGCTTATTGTATAAATCTAAACTCACCGCTTGAATAATATAATCCACCAAGGTTACAAAAGTGGCAATGATAATAATATAAGTGGTAATACGTACTTGCTTGGGAATAAAGTTGCGTAGTGCCGAGACTAAGGCATTGGAACAAACCAATACAAAAATACTGGCGATTCCCATAGCCAGAGAATTTAATACCGAATTAGTGACCGCTAATACTGGACATAGTCCTAGCATCATGACAAATACTGGGTTTTCTTTCCAAATTCCAGCGGTAAAGACTTCGAGGGTGAGAGGGGTTTCTTTTTTAGTGGTTGGTGTGGTCATATATCACCTGATAAGTGAGAGGGGGTAGTGCGTAGTTGGCAATCCCTATAAATAATAGTTCCACACGCTCCAGCGTGGGAATTCATCTTGGAACGCTCCAGCGTTCCGTGACGCAGGAGCATCATTGGCTACATTCCCACGCAGGAGCGTGCGGAACGATAGCTTATTGTTGTGCCTGTTTTAGCAATTCTAAATTCTTGGCAATCACAGGGTGTATTGCTTGGCCACTCTGGTTTAACATGCGCCCTAGTGCATTAGAGGTAATGGTCGAACCTGAAATAGCATCAATTTCCCAAGCATGCTGTTTATTACCATGGCGCACCGTGGTAATAATATTAGCTAAACCTGTTTGTGTGCCATTAACCTTAGCGTCTAAGCAGTTAAAATTAGCTAAAAAATCGACATCAGTGGTGATCTTGGTGCCAAAACCCGGTGTTTCGGTGCTTTTTAGCACATCATACCCCGTTATGCAGCCTGTTGCAGGGTTATAGCCATACAAGAGTTTAATCACATCTTGATAGCCTTGCGCGGCGGCATTCACCGCAATACCGACCAGTTGTTTATTTTTATCATAGCCTGCATAAATGAGTTCACCTGCACTTTTATCATCTGCTGGCTTTAATTGACCTTGTGCGACGATAAACGTTAAGCGGGTTTTGGCTGTTGGTAATACTTTAAAAATTGCGCGCTCGGTTGCCAAGCGTTGGTTTTCGGCAATAATAGGCTTGGTAAATTCATAGACTAATACAACCAATAAACCAGAAATCATAGCGACAGTTGCTAAGGTGGTAATTAGTTTGGTACTAGAGGGTAGTTCAGGTACTTGTTCTTCCGGAGTACTCATTAGTTTCTCTATTGGTCTTTAACTTGTTTACGCGCACCATAAATACGGGGCTGAGTATAAGATTCGATTAATGGTGTCGCGGCATTACCAAATAAGATCGCATACATAACCGCTTCGGTCAGACCGCCAAATAAGCGAATAATCACCGTTAAAAATCCGACCAAACAACCAAATACAAAAATTCCCAATGGGGTGACTGGTGAGGCGACCATATCACTGGCCATAAATACCGCAGCAAACATTAAGCCACCGGAACAGAGCATAAATCCCGGGGAGGGGTACTGGGTCGGATCCATAAAGTAGAAAAATTCAGCAGAGACTGCGGTACCAAATAATACGGCGGCAGGAATGCGCCAGTCCAACATTTTTCGGTACACTAAATAAAAGCCGCAGATCAATATCAATAAGCTTGACGTTTCCCCTGTTGAGCCTGCAATGGTGCCAAAAAACAAATCATAGGTATCGGTCATGATGCCTTGAAATTTCATTAAAGCCAGCGGGGTAGCACCACTAAAGCCATCAAGCGCAACTTGTGTTGTCCATTCGGCAGTAGGCAGTGGTTTCATAAACGGCAGAGCCAGTGTAGAAGGGATAAACTCGACAAAGCGGCCTGTTGCCAAGGCGGGTGTCCAAGTGGTAATGGAGACTGGGAAGGCCGCTTGTATAAAGGCGCGGCCGACTAATGCTGGGTTAAAAACATTAAACCCTAAGCCGCCAAATAAAGTTTTGCCCATAGCGATAGCGGTAAAACCAGCAACTGCGCCCATCCATAAAGGAAATCCTGGCGGTAAAGTCATCGCGAGCAATAAGCCAGTAATTACCGCACTGGCATCGGTAATGGTGGATTTTTTATGTGACATTTTGCAGAAAAAATTCTCAGTGAGTACGCAGCTCAAAGTGGTGACGATGACTAAGGCCAAAGCGCTAATGCCAAATTGGTACACGGCATAAGCAACTAGAGGCAGTAAAGCATAGACCACATTGCGCATAATTTGTGCAACGGTCGGTGCTTTGCGGATATACGGCGAGGTGCGGATATCAATTTTTAAATCAGATTTAGCCATCTTGTAAATGCCTTTCGCGGTTTAATACTTTCGCAATTCTAAAATATTGCACTAAGGGAATATTGGAGGGACAGACATAACTACAGCAACCGCATTCAAAGCAGTCTTTGAGGTGATATTTTTCTTCCATCACATCATATTGACGTTTAGCCGCCAATAACCCCAATTCGGAAGGATTTAGGTTGATTGGGCAGGCCTGCAAACATTGCGAACATTTGATACAGGGTAGTATATCATCACGTTTGGTTGCACGTTCGTCCAAAACTAAGACTGTACCGATTGCTTTGGTAATGGGCACATCTAAGGCGCGCACTGCCATACCCATCATGGGGCCGCCTAATATAAGGCTGGCTTCTTCGCCTTGAAAGCCAGCGTGTTCTAAGAGAAAACTTAAGGGTGTACCAAAAGGAACTAAGTAATTACCAGGGCGAGCAATATTATCACCGGTAATGGTCACTATGCGTTCAATTAAACCTTGGTTAGCAGGTAGCAAAGCACCAATTTTTGCCAAGGTGGCGACATTAAAAATGGCAAGGCCGACAGTCGATGAGCGCTGACCCGAAGGGATTTCAATCCCTAAGAGGGAGTAAGCCAGCATTTTTTGTGCGCCTTGTGGATATTTAGTCACAATAGACTTAATGGTGATGCTGCCATCAGCTGGTAAAAGCGGCTCAATGGCATGCAAAACATCCAGTTTATTATCTTCGATACCAATGATCGCTTTCGGTGCCGCAACACATTTCATGGCGATGCGAATACCTTGTAATAATTGCTCGCCGCGCTCCAGCATGACCCGGTGGTCGGTGGTCATAAAGGGTTCGCATTCACAGCCATTAATTAATAAGGTATGAATTTTTGCATCATCAGGTATTTTTAATTTTACATGCGAGGGAAATGCCGCTCCTCCTAAGCCGACCATGCCTGTGTTTTGTACGGCTTGCACCAATTCCTTGCGTGACATTTGCAGATAATCAT
This sequence comes from uncultured Methylomonas sp., assembly GCA_964640895.1. Classification (GTDB taxonomy): domain Bacteria; phylum Pseudomonadota; class Gammaproteobacteria; order Methylococcales; family Methylomonadaceae; genus Methyloprofundus. The sequence goes on along the minus strand of CAZXJK010000004.1, from coordinate 28,830 downwards.
TATGAAAATCCGCTTCGATCAAATGTTGACCTGAACTTAATGCCGTGGTGATAATAATAGACTGCTGTTTGCCACCATCGGCTGTTTTGGCCAAATCAATGGCTTTGATGGTGCCTGTTACCGGGCTATGTAGTGGTACCGACATAAAGCCGTCAGCCTCTGCAATCAACTCACCTCGAGTAACCTGCTGGCCTTTAAAAACAATGGCTTTAGCCGGTTTTCCGGTATTTTGCGCTAAGGGTAAGGTGATTTCAGGGGCAAAGGGTAAACGTAGTGTTTTTTTGCTATTGGTTTCATCTTTGTATTCGTCAAGATGGATGCCGTGCGGAAAGGTGTTTTTCTTAAAGAGTCTAAATAAATCCATATAGGTAGTGCCTTGTAGGATGGGCTCCTGCCCATCGTTGCTGCTATTTACTGTGCAATTTTTCAAAATAGAGCACATAGGATGTGCTGAGGAACGGAGCGCATCTTTCGGTGTTACTGCTCTACTTGTAAATGCCGTTCACGATTTAATGTTTTAGCAATTCTAAAATATTGTACTAGGGGTATATTAGCAGGACATACGTAACTACAACAACCACATTCAAAACAGTCATTTAGATAAAACTGCTCTTCCATGACATCGTATTGCCGTTTTGCGGCTAATAAACCCAGCTCGGAAGGATTCAAATTAATAGGGCAGGCTTGTAAGCATAGCGAGCATTTTATACAGGGTAAGATGTCGTCATTCTTAGTGGCGCGCTTGTCCAGTACCAATAATGCCCCTGTTCCTTTGGTAATGGGAACATCTAGTGAATGCACCGGCATACCCATCATGGGCCCACCTAAAATCAGCTCGGCTTCATCGCCAATAAAGCCTGCAAATTCTAATAAAAAACGGATAGGTGTGCCAATCGGCGCAACATAATTGCCCGGTTTGTGTACGCCATCACCGGTAATGGTGATGATGCGTTCGATCAAACCTTGTTTAACAGGTAATAAGGTGCCTAACTCAGCCAGAGTTGCTACGTTAAAAACAGCTAAGCCAACTTCTGAAGGTAAGCCGCCAGAAAGGATTTCAATGCCTAACAAAGAATAGGCCAGCATTTTTTCCGCACCTTGTGGGTATTTGGTTTCGACGGCTTCAATCGTAATCGAACCATCACCTGGTAAGTAGGGCTTGATGGCTTCTAAAACATTCAGTTTATTATTTTCTATACCAATGATTGCTTTAGGGGCAGCAACACACTGCATGGCAATCTTGATGCCTAGTAATAAAGCATCAATTTTTTCTAGCATCACCCGGTGGTCAGTGGTTAAAAAGGGTTCGCACTCACAGCCATTGACCAAGACGGTGTGAATGGTACGGTCAGCGGGAACGGCCATTTTGACATGGGTTGGAAAGGCAGCGCCACCTAGACCGACCATGCCGGTATTCTGCACGGCTTTTACTAGTTCGTCAGGAGCCATCTCCAGATAGTTATTACGCTCGCCACTATCAAATACACGCTGTCCTGAACTTAATGAAGTAGTGATGAAAATAGCAGGATCTTTACTGCCTTTGGCGGTGGGAGTAATATCAATCGCTTTGATCGTACCAGTCACAGGTGCGTGAATAGGCACTGACATAAAGCCATCAGCCTCGGCAATTACTTCGCCGCGTTTTACATGTTGGCCTCTAAAGACGATGGCCTTAGCGGGCCTACCAATACTTTGTGCCAAAGGCACAATGATTTCTGGTGAAAAAGGCAAGCGCCGAGTGACTTTAGCTTTGGTTTCTTCCTTATATTCATCTGGGTGGATGCCGTGAGGAAAAGATTTGTTACCAAAGAGGTTCAATAGGTTCATAAGATATGCTTGTTGATAATCAGCAAAGTAAATTTACATCGGTATTGAATGACCGTGAGGTATTGGGCGCGTAAAGCACTAATACAATATCGGTATTTTATACTATATGAAGGCGGCTGCTGCAATAATTATTGGCTTACATAATATTACTTAAAGGATTGCGGCTATAGATTGGAAAGTAATTTGGGTGGACCCTGCAAAACAGTGTGGGTAAGTAAAACAATGACTTGCGGATGTTTTTCAGTTTTTTATAATTCACAGAACTCTGTAAATCAAGAGGTTGTGAGACACAATTTACAAATTACCACTCACCTGCATTGATTTGTAGGGACTACCCAAAAAAGCGGCAAGTGGTGGTTGACTTAGAGCGGAGGCTTTAAGTTAGGGTTTATGTTTATAAAAATAAATAATTTACTATGTAGGCTGGGTTAGCTTGGCAAGCGCAGCGCAGCTAACGTAACCCAGCATTTACACCGAACTTTGCTGGGTTACGCTTTTATTACTCCGCAAAAAATCTAACCCAGCCTTGTATATTAGACACATCTTTTAAAACACAAGATTATTTAACAATAAACGATTATAGTTAAGTTGGTGACGTACGCTGAAAATCAGGGAAACGGAGCTTAGCGAAGTGATGATTTTTAGTCCCTGATAGGCGACAGGGCAATTTGCTGATTCGACGTGTGCTAGCAGCACGCGAGAGGAGCAAGAATTGCATTCCGAATAGCCGTCCAGCCATTTGAGGTAGTCATGACGGAGCTGCTTTTGTGCGCAGTCGTTACGGACGCAGGGCGTTCAGGGCATCCCCCATTCGCTGCGTAGGTGAACGAATTCAGGTGACAGGAGTCCCTGAATTTCGTGAGGTAGCATGGCGCGCCTGTTGTAGAAGCTTATCTCAGTTTATGGGTAGGGTCTTCATTGCTGGCGCACATTAATAAGCGTACATTGAGTTTGCCGGCAATGCTTTGTAGATCTGCACAATGCTGCTGAAATCTTGCTTGGTATTTGGCAATGCGTTGCCGGTCGCGGGTATCAACCACGACATCGGTAGAATTATCAGTAAAGCGATATTGGCCTTTTGCAGGCAATTGGCTTTCTATCGGGTCATAAATCAGAATCAGTACTACTTCGCAATGCCGAGCAATTTTGGTCAACAGCTTCTCGGTCATTATATTTATGCCGCGAAAATCACTGATGATATAAACCAAACTACCCGGTTTGACATGTTGGCTTAAACGCTTGATAACTTGCTCGAACTGGATAGGCTCTTGCTCTGTTGCGGGTTTTACCAAACAATTAAAAAAATGTAGAACGGCCTGTTTACCACTTTGCGGCTTTAATTCACGGCAACTATTGTCTGTAAAAATCTGCCCGCCAATCCGGTCGCCTTGTCGTTGCGCGACCCAAGCGAGTAAGGCGGCTAATTTAGCAGCTTGCACGGCTTTAAAAACGCCGCGAGTGGCAAACTGCATGGAAGCGCGATAGTCTACCGAGATAAAAACAGGGCGTTCGCGTTCTTCACGAAATAGTTTGGTGTGCGTTTTATCGGTACGCGCAGTCACGCGCCAGTCAATACTACGAATATCGTCACCTGGCTGATAAGGGCGTACTTCATCAAATTCCATGCCACGGCCTTTAGTGCGTGATAAATAACCACCACTTTGCTGGGCGCGAATGCTGGAGCGAAATAATTTCAGACTTGCTGCAGGCTTAGCTAAGTTAATCAACATCTTTAAGTTGACGCCGACTAACTCATTTGCTGCGCTCATGGTACTGCAATTCTGGCAATAAGCTGTTCAATAAAGTCATCGCTAGTAATACCTTCTGCTTCGGCTTCATAAGACAAAATAACCCGGTGGCGTAGAATATCAAAAGCCATATCCTGAATATCTTCTGGGGCAACATAGTCTTTGCCGTTTAGCCATGCTTTGGCGCGTGCACAACGATCAAGGGCAATACTGGCACGTGGGCTGGCTCCGTATTGAACCCAATGTGCTAAATCTTCGCCATAAGCCGCAGGGTTGCGAGTGGCAAGAATGATTTGTAATAAATAATCTTCCAAGTTATCCGCCATGTAAGTATTAAGCACTTCTTGACGTGCTGTAAATAAGCTTTCTTGGCTAATGGCTGTGCTGTGCTGTGCTGCTGACTGACCACCTTGTTGGGCTTCATTGCGTGCTAAATGCAAAATTTTCTTTTCATGTTCGGCACTTGGGTAATCAATTTTGACATGCAATAAAAAACGGTCCAATTGCGCTTCAGGTAAAGGGTAAGTGCCTTCTTGCTCAATCGGGTTTTGAGTGGCCATCACCAAAAAGAGAGGAGGGAGCGGGTAGGTTGTGCCACCAACGGTAATTTGTCTTTCTGCCATGGCTTCTAATAGCGCTGCCTGTACCTTGGCAGGGGAGCGGTTGATTTCATCCGCTAAGACTAGGTTATGAAATAACGGGCCTTTTTGGAATTCGAAACTACCTTGTTGTGGTCGATAAATTTCCGTACCTGTTAAATCCGCAGGTAATAAATCAGGGGTAAACTGCACTCGCTGAAAGTCTGCTTGAATGCCTTTACTGAGTGTATTAATTGCACGGGTTTTGGCTAACCCTGGTGCGCCTTCTACTAATATATGTCCATCTGCCAGCAAAGCAATTAACATGCGCTCCACTAAAACATCTTGGCCGATGATTTGTTCACTAATGGTATTTTTTAATTGTTGTATGGCGATAAGGCTATCGCTAGGACTTGTGTCTGACATGCGTGATTTTTATCCTGAGTACGTGAAGTATAAATTGAATATTCTAGTATAAAAATTCAATTATTAGTATGTTCGTACTGACTTTCAATAAAATCTACAGCAGAGATTGCAATAGAAGAAAACTCTCGTAAAACTTTTTTATCTTGTGTGACGAGTGGCATATTGAGGTGCTGGGCTAAGGCGATAAACTCACAGTCATAAGATGAGCAATTGCTTTTAGCGACCAATGCCAAGACTTGAGCTGATGGAACATCAAATTCATTGTTAGCCATAACAGATTCAGCAGTTTCTTGAAGCTGTAGTGCTTTTTCAAAAGTAATGATTTCTTTTCTAAGATAAAGCGCTAAAACATTGCGAAATTCACTTTTCCATAATGATGGAGCAACCCAGTCAGGATCAAGTTTATAAAGCTTATCTACTGTATCCGAATAGGGAGTAGGTAATAAAAGGTAGGAAATGATGTTGGTATCGGCAACAATCATGGTCGACCTTCATTAATAGCTTGTTCAATATCGTGGGTTGCAATCAAGTTGGGTGCAATTTGGGCGCGAAGAGCTTGGATGCTGGCAAGCCTATCTTTTGGTGAAACTTTTTTAGGGAATAATGCTTCTTTAAGGCAGACTATTACTTCGCTATTGATGCTTCTATGGTGTTGTTCTGCAACGTGTTTTAGTTCAATGTATAGATCAGTAGGGATGTTTTTTATGGTTAAGGCAGGCATAGTAAAAACCGTAATTCAATTAAAAGTGGTTTCATTATGGTTGCAAACTGCAACTTGGTCAATCAGTGTCAACTGAATTTGGCGATAGAATTAACCAGGCGACAGAGAGTAAGCTGAAAATATAAGCACAATATATTTAGGTTTTAATTGTTTTCAATAAGGTATAATGGCGGGTTTTCATAATAAAAATTACAAATATTTGTGTGAGGTTTTGGTATGTGTTGGAGTGGTGAAGCATCGGGGGTTTTGGCTGTCGTTGGGTTGGGGACAGCTGCGTATGTTGCGTTAAAAGGGGAGTCCAAAGAGCTATGGATTCCATTAACGTATTTTGCATTAATGGAATTGTTGCAGGCAGCGACTTACGTTTATATCGATGATTGTAGTTCCCCGCAGAATCAGATACTCACGCTGTTTGGCTATCTCCATATTGCCTTTCAGCCATTTTTTGTCAATATGGTGGCGATGTATTTTATCCCTGAAAGTGTCAAGCTTAGAATCAGGACTGCTGTCTATACCTTATGTGCGGTTGCAGCTTTGGCAATGATCGTAAAAATGTTCCCATTTGCATGGGCAGGGCTTTGTAATATTGGCCAAGAAGGTTTTTGTGGCGAAGAGATTTGTTCAGTATCAGGTGCATGGCATATTGCATGGCAGATGCCGCTAAATGGCATTATGTCGGATCCGGTTTCATGGCTGCCAGGCTTTGAGTGGGGTTTGCATGGCTTTGTGTATATTTTAATCGCTTTTTACTTGCCGTTTATGTATGGCTCATGGCGCTTTGTTGGCTTTCATTATTTGATCGGACCTTTGATTGCAGATCTAACCACTGATGATCCTAATGAGTTTTCAGCTGTCTGGTGTTTATTCTCGATTGCCTTGTGTGTATCGGTCATTAAGTCGCCGATCAGGAAGTATTTACATGTGCAAAAATGGCCATTTTACCATCGCACAGTCAGTGACTCGTTATAGTTTATAGCGATGAAGTATAGAATGGGGTTATGCAAATAACTCCATTTTTTGAATCAATTTTTTAAGTCATAAGCGAAGAGGGTTGTATGTGCTGGAGTGGTGAAGCGTCCGCAGTTTTAGCAGCAGTGGGATTAGGAACGGCCGCCTATGTTGCTATGAAAGGTGAGTCAAAAGAACTATGGATCCCATTAACTTTTTTTGCATTAATGGAGTTGTTGCAAGCAGCAACTTACGTTTATATCGATGACTGTAGTTCTCCTACGAATCAGGTACTCACGCTATTTGGGTATTTACATATCGCCTTTCAGCCATTTTTTATCAATATGGTGGCGATGTATTTTATCCCTGAAAGTGTCAAACTAAAAATCAGGACAACAGTCTATACATTATGTGCGGTAGCCGCACTAGCGATGATCGTTAAAATGATGCCATTTGCATGGACAGGGCTTTGTGTGATTGGTACTGAAGCAGTTTGTGGCGAAATCATTTGCTCTACTTCTGGGGCATGGCATATCGCTTGGCAAATTCCACTGAATGATATTATGTCGCCTCCAGTTGCTTGGTTACCTGGGTTTAATGGTGGTTTACATGGGTTTGTATACCTTTGGATTGGTTTTTATATGCCTTTCTTATATGGTTCGTACCGTTTTGTGCTATTTCATTGCTTCATTGGCCCATTTCTTGCCGATGCGTTGACTGATGACCCGAATGAGTTTGCTGCGGTTTGGTGTTTATTTTCGATTGCCTTATGTGTGTCTATCATCAAGTCGCCAATTAGAAAATATTTACATGTCAGCAAGTGGCCTTTTTATCCGCATACTGTGAAAGAGGCTTTATAATTTTTAGTAGGAGAGGCTTTTAGTCGCGACCAGAGAGTTGTAAGTCGCGGTTAAAATCCTCCCCATCCGTACATTTCTAAGCCCTCAAGCTGATAAACAATACCTTGCGCAAGAGAATGATCTTGACGACTGGTTATGCGAGTAGGTGATATCGCGTATTGTTTTTTAATCTAGCTGTGGTAAAGTTTTCGTAATTTTTTAATCCGCTGTCAAACTCTTTTTATGCATTTTATACCTCGCCAATGTCAGATAGTTGTTACTTCCGTGGTGTTGAGCTTAGGCTCATTACCTGTTTTTGCTGATGCGCTGACCCAAGCAATAAAAACAGAAAGTGCGACGCAGTCGGCAGCCATAAAATCGCAAAAGAAAATTGATGGCTTGGATGACCGTACCCGTAAAATGCTGGAGCAATATCGCTCAGCAGCGCGGCAGACGAAAACATTATTAACTTATAATGCGTATTTAAAAGAATTACTTGCCTCGCAAGAAGCTGAAAAATCATCATTAGAACAGCAATTACAACAGATTGAAGTGACCCAGCGTGAAATTGTGCCGCTGATTCTCAATATGCAACACAGTCTAGAGCAGTTTGTACAATTAGACTTACCTTTTTTACCTAAGGAACGGCAGCAACGCATTACTAAATTGCAAGCAATGATGACGCGTGCTGATGTCACCAATGCCGAAAAATTTCGGCGTATTATTGAAGCTTATCAAATAGAAAATGATTACGGTAATACCATCGAAGCTTATCGCGCTAATATTACTTTAGAGGGAACCACTAGTTCAGTCGATTTTTTACGTCTTGGGCGAGTTGCTTTGTATTATCAACGCCTGGATGGTAGTGAAACGGGCTATTGGAGCCAGGCTAATAAACGCTGGGAAACACTTGCAAACGAATATCAACACCCGATACGTAATGGTCTACGTATTGCGCGTAAAGAAACAGCACCTGATTTATTAAGCTTGCCTGTTGCTGCTGCAGTGGAGGCAAAATAATGAAAATAATAACAAGTTTTATTCTGGCATTTATTTTTACGACTAATGCATGGGCAGAGCACCAAAATTTAGATCAATTATTACGTGATGTTAAACAAACCCAACAGCAAGATCGCAAAATAAATCGTACTCGTGAAGCGGAGTTTTTGGCAGAGAAGCAAACGCAGCAACAGGTACTGAAAGCGACACAGGCTAAATTGGCACAACAGGAAATTTTAAGTAAGCAGCTTAAGCAGCACTTGGAAGAAAATGAAGAGCTACTTTCTAAATTAGAAACACAATTAAAAGAGAAAAGTGGTGAATTGGGCGAGCTATTTAGTGTCGCGCGACAAGCAGCAGGTGATTTAGCAGCGGATTTGACTAATTCATTGGTCTCTGCGCAATACCCTGAGCGAGAGGCACCATTAGTAAATATGATTGAGAGTAAAGCTTTGCCAACAATTAAGCAATTAGAGATGCTTTGGTTTACTCTGCAACAAGAAATGACTGAGACTGGCAAAATAGTGCGCTTTAATACCGAAATTCAATCTGCTACGGGAGAGCGTGAGCAGGCTGAAGTGATTCGTATTGGTGCTTTTAATGCGGTGGCTAATGGCGGATATTTGCGTTATTCACCTGATACGAAAATACTGGTTAGTTTGGCACGACAACCTGCTGATAAATATTTAGATTTATTGCAGCCTTTTACACAAGCGCAAACAGGCCCTGTCGCTGTTGCTATTGACCCTACTCGCGGGGTAATGCTTAGCATGTTGATTCAAACGCCTGATACGATAGAACGTATTCAGCAAGGTGGCATTATTGGTTTTATCATTTTGGTATTAGGTGCTATTGGTTTTTTATATGCACTGTTGCGTTTAATAGTACTTATGACTACGGGTAGTAAAATGACTAAGCAAATGCAACATAGTACTGAAGCTTCAGATAATAACCCGTTAGGACGAGTATTATTGGCGACTGAAAAGAGCAGTGCCCAAGATACTGAAACATTAGAATTGATCTTGGATGAAGCGATTACTCGCGAAGTGCCGGCTTTAGAAAAAGGCTTATCGCTGATCAAGTTATTTGCAGCAGTCGCACCCTTATTAGGTTTACTAGGAACGGTTACCGGTATGATTGCGACCTTTCAGTCGATCAGCTTATTTGGCACGGGCGACCCTAAATTGATGGCAGATGGCATTTCGCAAGCCTTGGTGACCACGATGTTGGGTTTATGTGTTGCGATCCCACTATTGTTTTTATATAACTTGGTGGCTTCGCGTAGCAAGACATTAGTACAAATATTGGATGAGCAAAGTGCCGGAATTATGAGCCGTCGTATGGGCAATTAACCGTGAATTTTATAGAAGACATTCGTAATTTTCTGTACGTAGGCGGGGATGTCTTATGGGTTATTCTGGGAGTTGCTGTTTGTCTATGGTGCTTGATTATTGAACGCTTATTATTTTTTAAGCTTAACTACCCAAGCCTACGCACAGCATGGATTAGCCAGTGGGAGCAGCGTGCAGATAAGAAGTCGGTACATGCATTGTTTATTCGGCAAGCAATCCTCTCTACCGCATTGATTGATATGAATCGCGGTGTCGCCATCATTAAAATGCTGATTGGTATTTGTCCTTTATTAGGATTATTAGGCACAGTCACTGGCATGATTAATGTCTTTGATGTGATGGCGGTAACGGGCACGGGTAATGCGCGAGCAATGGCTGCTGGAGTCTCCTCAGCAACCATTCCGACCATGGCGGGCATGGTGATTGCCATTGCTGGGCTGTATTTCAGTAAATTGATTGAAGAATGGGTCAGTGATGAATCGCATCATTTGGCTGATTTATTAAAATATCACTAATAGCGAATTTATTATGCGCCGTAGATCTAATCGTTCCTCAGTTGAACAAAGTGCTGATATTGACATGACTCCCATGTTGGATATTGTCTTTATCATGCTTATTTTCTTTATTGTGACCACTTCATTTGTCAAGGAGTCAGGGATTGATGTCAATCGCCCGAGTGCTCAGTCAGGTGAAACCAAGGTACAAGGTAATGTCATTATTGGTATAAAAGCGAATGGTGAAGTTTGGATAGATAAGCGATTGGTCGATGTGCGTGCCGTGCGCGCTAATGTGTCCCGTTTACGTGCTGAAAATCCATTAGGATCCGTTATTATTGCTGCTGATAGAGATACTAAAACTCATCATTTAGTGGCGGTGATTGATCAAGTGCGTTTGGCTGGTGTGCCTGCTCCTGTGATTGCTACCGAGTCGGAAGCACAGTGATTCGTATCTTAGTTGCAATTTTTTTAGGGACGACGGTTGCCTTAGGTTTATTTTGGGGCATGCAGTATATGATTGCCAACAATCAGCAAGGCTTAAAAGAAACCGATAATTTGCGCATGACCGAGTTTGTGCGTTTAAAACGTGATACTAAAATGCAGCTGAAAGAGCGACAAATACCTGATAAACCCAAGCCAAAAGAACGTCCTAAGCAACTTAAAATGCAAATGCATACGGCGAAAGTAACTAAGACGGTTATGCCAGATATGGATATGCCTAATTTGGACATGCCATTACAATTGAATGGCTTTAAAGGTTCTGCACTATCTGGTTTAAGCGTTAAGGCAGGCAGGGCAAAAATTAGTACAAATGTCATTCCCTTGGTAAGGATTCCACCGCGCTATCCAATGCGCGCCGCCAATCGACGTATACAAGGCTGGGTAAAACTGGAATTTACCATTACTAAAGAAGGTACGGTGACTGATGCTATTGTAGTTGCTTCCAGACCCAGTTCTATTTTCAATAGTGCTGCACTGAAAGCCATTAAACGCTGGAAATTTAAGCCGCAAATTATAGCGGGTAAAGCTTATGAACAGCGTGCTGTACAGACCTTGGAATTCAAATTATCGCGATGAATAAATTTTTTAGCTACCTTATTCGGCTTAGTATCATGTGCTTTGTTCTATTAGCCGTAACGCCTGCTATCGCTAAAGAGCCGTCAACACCACAGATTTCAGCGCAGTTATATAAGCAATTAGTGGTGACTGAAAAGCTGATTGCTAAGCAAGCTTATAAAGAAGCGCGACAAGGCTTACAAAAAATATTAGCCAGCGTAAAAGAGCGAAGTTATGGGCAAATAATCGTCTTACGCAGCCTTGCATCTGCTTATGCCTTAGAAAATAATTATGTCAAAGCAGCTAAATATTTAGAGCAGTGTACTGCCGCCAAGATGTTGCCAGAGAAACAGCAACAAGAAGCCATGCTTAATTTGGGGCAGCTGTATATGGCAACGGTGCAATACCAAAAAGCAATCAAAACATTAACTGCATTGCTGCCTGAAAGTGGTAAGAGTCGGCAGCAAGTCTTGGTGCTGTTAGCAAATGCGCATGCACAACTAAAACAATATCGTAAAGCCCTGCCTTATATAGAGCGAGCTATTAAACAGGCTAAAAAGCCCAAAGAAGGCTGGTTGCAATTAAATCTGGCTTTATATTATGAGTTGGAAAATTACCCTGCAGCGGCACGAATATTACAAAAATTAGTGCGTAGATTTCCAGATAAAAAAGATTATTGGCAGCAATTATCTTCGATTTATCAGCAATTACATAAATATTCAAAAGCGTTGACTACGCAACATTTGGCCTATAAAAAAGGTTTTATCCAGTCAGAAACACAAATTCTAGCGTTATTTAATTTGTTTTTGTTTCAAAAGCAGCCGTATCAAGCAGCTGATTTATTGACAAAAGAAATCAATGCTGGCCGAGTCAAGCGCACTTCTGCTCATTGGGGCTCGCTTGCTAATGCCTGGACCAATGCGCGTGAATATACACAGGCAATTAATGCTTTAGAGCAAGCGTCTTTATTACATGAAAAAGGTGATTTGTATCTACAGTTAGGTCGTATTCATGTGGAACAGGAACTATGGCAGCCTGCTATAACAGCCATTAACAAAGCGTTGCGTAAAGGTAAGCTATCGAAAACAGGCGAAGCCTATATATTATTAGGTATGAGCTTATATGAAACTGAGCAAATAGCGTCTGCAAAAAAAGCTTTCCAAAAAGCACAGAAATATCGTAAAACTAAAAAATCAGCGGCGCAGTGGTTGAATTATATTAAGCGGGGTTAAGCTTTATTATTTCCATATTTTGGTGTAGATTGGGTTAGCTTATTTAGCGAAGCGCAGATAACGTAACCCAACAAAATGCGCTAATATATTCACCCCTGTTGGGGTTCGTGCCTCACCCACAACCTACCTCCTTTTCTATTAAATTCATGCAAGCTGACCTTCCTCTACGTGATGTCCAAATTCCCGCAGCGATAAGCTGGTGGCCACCTGCAATCGGCTGGTGGGTATTGGCAATACTGATACCATTATGTTTATATTTACTCTTTAGGCTGTATCGACGCTTAACGCGTAAAACCGCCTTAAAATCAGCCAAAAAATATTTTAAAGCACTGCAGCAAGACACCGAACTCAGTGAACCAGAAAAGTTACAAGCACTCTCTAAGCTGATGCGCCGCACAGCCATCAGCTTATACCCGCGCAATGATGTAGCGGGATTAGTGGGTAAGCAGTGGTTAAGTTTTTTAGACAATAGTATGCCTACACCGCAATTTTCTAGTAATACAGGGCGATTATTAACCGATGCTTTATATCGTTCACCTACTAAATTAGAATCAATTAGCCCTTTATTTGCACTCTGTGCAACTTGGTTATCTCAACAAAAAGAGCCGAAAACATGATGCATTTTGCTTGGCCGTGGCTATTGTTGCTACTGCCTTTGCCTTGGTTGATTAGGCGTTTTGCGCCTGCCGCTAATACCGCTGAACAAGCAGCTTTAAAAGTACCTTTTCTTGATGATTTTAACGTAGCAGAAGCAGAAAATGCAGTGGCGACAAATAAACCTTGGTTATTGTGGCTTGCCGTTGCAGCTTGGTGTTTATTGGTCTTTGCCAGCATGCGCCCACAGTGGTTAGGCGAACCAATAGAGCAAGGTATTAGCGGGCGCGATTTAATGCTGGCGGTGGATTTATCTGGCAGTATGGAAGAGCGGGATTTTATTGTGGGTAAGCAACGCGTTGATCGCCTCACTGCAACTAAAAAAGTAGCCAGTGAATTTATTGAGCGGCGAGTCGGCGACCGTATCGGCTTGATTCTATTTGGAACTAATGCCTATTTACAAACGCCATTAACCTTCGACCGTAAAACCGTACAAATTTTACTTAATGAAGCCTTTATTACCTTGGCGGGCGAAAGTACCGCGATTGGTGATGCCATCGGTCTGGCAGTAAAGCGTTTAAAAGACCAAAAAGCGGATAGTCGAGTTTTGATTTTATTAACAGATGGTGCCAATACGGCGGGTAAAGTTACGCCAATTAAAGCGGCAGAATTAGCGGCAGACTATCAACTGAAAATATATACCATTGGTATCGGTGCTGATGAAATGATTATCCAGAGTTTTTTTGGTTCACAAAAAGTAAACCCCTCGCGGGATTTGGATGAAAAAACCTTAATAGCGATAGCTGAAAAAACAGGTGGGCAATATTTTCGTGCCAGAGATACCGATGAGCTAAAGCAGATTTATCAGCTATTGGATGAACTAGAGCCTGTAGAAAAAGATAAGCAATTTTTTCGGCCACGCAGTGAATTGTTTCATTGGCCATTAGCGCTGGCATTAATGCTGGCGACAATGATTAGCATTATGCGGTTACGGTGGTCATGAATATGAGCGAATTTCATTTTATTAGACCTTGGTGGTTAATAGCGGTACTACCGTTGCTGGTTTTGGTGTTTTTTAATATTAAAAATAAATTACAACAAGGTGGCTGGTCAGCGGTTTGTGATGCGGATTTATTGCCGTTTATTTTACAAGAAAAAGACGCTAAACCTAGTCGCGCCCCATTGGTTATCAGTAGTCTGGCCTCCATATTAACGATTGTCGCTTTAGCGGGGCCTACTTGGCAGCGTTTGCCTATGCCTGCTTTTAGAAATGCAGCAGCGCTGGTAATTGCTTTGGATTTATCGCGTTCGATGGATGCAACTGATATTAAGCCTTCGCGTCTAGAACGTGCGCGTTACAAAATTGCTGACTTACTCAATAAGCGTAAAGATGGTCAAACAGCATTATTGGTTTATGCAAATTCTGCTTTTACAGTCACGCCTTTAACGGAAGATGTGGCAACTATTAAAAGTCAATTATCGGCGTTGACCAGTGATATTATGCCGGCTCAGGGAAGTAACAGTGCTTTGGCGATTAATAAAGCAGTCGAATTATTTAAAAATGCAGGCTTGACCAAAGGCCAGATTTTATTAGTCAGTGATGATGATCTGCTCGCTAATATTGAGCTACCGAATGGTTACCAGCTCTCAATTTTAGGGGTAGGGACTCAGGAAGGTGCGCCAGTAAAAATGCCTAATGGTGGTTTTTTAAAAGATGCGCGTGGCAATATTGTGGTGCCTAAGCTGGATGTGAGGGCAATGCGGCAAGTAGCACAAGCGGGTGGTGGTATTTATCAGCAAATAACCGATACCGATGCAGATATTGAACGGCTTAGTGGCTATTTCGAGCAAATCGCCAAGCGTAGTGAAACGATTGATAATGATTTGTTATTAGAAAACTGGCAAGAAGCGGGGGTTTGGTTATTGTTACCAATATTATTTTTGGCTGCCTTTTCGTTTCGGCGGGGTTTGTTGGCGGTATTTATATTGCTAGCCTTACCACTTCCTAAGAATAGTTATGCTTATGAATGGCAGGATTTATGGCAAAGCGACGATCAACAAGCTTATCAGCGTTATTTAAATGATGATTATCAAGGAGCGGCGGAAAAATTTACTGATCCTGCTTGGCAAGCTGCGGCGGAATATAAAGCAGGTATGCAGGTAACAGAAGAGGATATGTTGCCAGCTTCAACCGATACTGGCTTTTATAATCAAGCGAATGTTTTGGCAAAAGCGGGTAAGTTAGAGGAAGCAATAGCCGCTTATGACGAAGCCTTGGCTCTAAATCCTAAAAATGAGGATGCACAATATAACAAGGAGCTTGTGGAAGAGGCTTTAGAGCAGCAAAAACAACAGCAGCAAGATCAAGATAAGCAACAGCAGGACGATCAAGAAAAACAGGAGCCATCAGAAGATTCGCAAGAGCAGGGTGAACAGAGCGACCAGCAAGGTGAGCAACAAGACCCACAAGACTCTGATAGCTCAGAAGAGAGTGAGTCACAACAAGCAGATGCAGACGAGCAAGAGGAAAGTGAGTCAGAAGCTGAAGCACAGGAAAGTGCCGAACAAGAACAGCAAGAAGCTGAACAGTCTGAGTCAGAAGCGGCACAAGAAAGTTTGGCTAATGAGCAAGACGAGCAACAACAAGCGAATGAGCAATGGTTAAAACGGATTCCCGATGATCCTGCTGGCTTGTTGAAACGTAAATTTTTATATCAGTATGGTCGTCAACAGCAACCACGTAATAGTCGGCAACAGTGGTAACTTATAGGTAGGTTGCGGGTGAGGCACGAACCCCAACGAGTTACTGCCATTAAGTTAAGATAAAAATTAATATTAATATTAAACAACATGTTATGCCGTAGGTTGGATAAGATTTTTTATTGCGCAGCATTAAAAACGTCATCCGACAGACTTGATTATCCAGAATGTCGGATTTCGTTATCTGCGCTACGCTAGATAATCTCATCCAACCTACGTGTAATGAAGTAGAGGTAAGTAACATGCAGGTCGGTATGATTGGTTTGGGAGCAATGGGTATTGGTATAGCTAGAAACCTAGCCAAAGCAGCCTCTTTGAGCATGGTTTGGAATAGAACCCACAGTAAAGCACAAGATCTGGCGAATGAATTACAAATACCCGCCGCTAGCTCAGTGCAACAATTAGCTGCCGGTGTCGATGTGATTATTATCTGTGTCTCTGCTGATAAAGATCTTTTGGAAGTTATCCAAATGATAGTAGCAGGCGTTAAGCCAGGCACTATTGTGATAGATACCTCTACTGTCAGTAGTGCTACGGCAATAACAGCAGCGCAATTATTAGCCGATAAGCAAGTACCATTTCTGGATGCACCTGTATCAGGTGGTGTGGAAGGTGCCAAAAATGGTAGTTTAGCCATGATGGTGGGGGGTGATAAATCTGTATTGCAGCAAGTCAGACCAGTACTAGAGGCCATCAGTGCACGTATTATTTATATGGGCGCAACTGGCACAGGCCAAGGGACAAAAGCAGTCAATCAGGTGATGGCGGCAGGGATTAATCAGGCGGTCACAGAAGCTTTGGCTTTTGCACAAGCGGAAGGCCTGCCTTTAGATAAAGTGATCGAAGTGGTGGCAGGTGGTGCAGCAGGCAACTGGTTTTTGAGTCATAGGGGGGTATCTATGACGCAGGGGAGTTATCAGCCAGGATTTAAACTAGCTTTACATCATAAAGACCTTGTTATTTGTCAGGCAATGGCACAAACAAACTCTGCTAATTTACCTTTGGTGCAACAAACTATTTCAGATTACCAGCAATTAATGGATGCCGGCTTTGGTGCAGAGGATATTTCTGCTTTATATCGATTAAAGTATTCATAATTTGTGTGTCATTTACATTGCAATCCGGCAACAAAAATAATGAACAAGCATTAAGCATAAAATAAATAGTGGATTAATAGCAACAAATAATAATAAAAAGCAGATAATTTATGCTGTTTATTACCAATAATTGATTAGTTGCTGAAAAATAAGGAAAAGTTAATTTAAAAAAAATGACATTTCTACTTGTAAGGATTGGGATTTACTGCTATTATTTTTAACGTGTTATAAAATGTTGTATAAAAGATACGAATTGTTGTAATAAACACACTTAATAAAAATAACCCTTGGGGGGGACTATGATTAAACAATTGAAAGTAGCCTTAAGCGCGGCAACAACGGCATTGGCAATAGTAGGTCTTACCGCAGCACCACAAGCAAGTGCTGACGAATTATCTAACTTGAAAGCAAGAATTTCTAAGTTAGAAAAAGCAAAAGCTGAAACAAGCGCAAAAAGCAATGGCAACATGGTCTTCTTCCGTGGTGGTTTTGCTAGAAATGATACAGCACGTTATGGCGCAATCTTGACAGATACTGCTGGTGGTCTTGGTATAGTTGATCAATCTAATGGTAGTCAGCATGGATGGTATTTTGGTGCAGGTTTTGATTTTAATCTAAGCGACGACCTATTTGGTTTGCATGATGGTACAGAGATCCTTGCTGAATTAATGTTTGAGTACAAAGAGTTTGACAGACAAACTCAAGTATTAAACCCTTTAATAACACTTGTGAATACTGCTGTTAATAACACACCAACTGGCGGCCTTGGCACGGTTACAGTGAGTCAATTCACATTGACTGCATCACCAAAAATTAAATTTCTAAAAGGTAGCAAATTCAGACCTTGGATCATTCCGGCAGGTTTCGCGCTACATGTAATCAGTCCTCCTTCTGATGGGGTAACAGTATTAGAGCCAGGTATGCACTTTGCTGCGGGTGCTGATTTCAACCTTTGGAAAGATTTCTATTTAGGTGCTGATATTCGTTATAACTTAACACTTGGTAAAACGTTAGACGGTACTAATGTTAATGGGTTCACAACGGGTGCTTATTTAGGTATTGGTTTCTAAGTAAACTATTTAAATAGTTTGCTTAATAAAAAAGGGAAGGCATTATGCCTTCCCTTTTTTTATGCCTGATTGAATTGTTAATATCGTAGGTTTGATAAAGCTTATCAAACATAGAGCAGGTAATGGAGCCCAATATTTTTGGTTATTGCCACATGTCGGATTCTGTTTTTAATGCTATGCAATAAAAAACCTTCATCTAATCTACTACCTTATATCAATCCCAGTCAGTAATTACCCTAATATCGTCATTCCCAAAGTCTTTTTATCGGGAATCCATTCGCGTAGTAGGTTCCTGCTAAAGCTTGTGCCTAGCTTGACTGGGTAGTCATGTAAGATGACGGCATTTGTACAGTTAGAGTATAAATATATTGGGATTGGTATTACCCAGTTCCTAATTTTCAGAATCTAAATTTTCAATATGTACTACAAATCCAGGTGGACTACTTTCCCAAGGAAAACCTTTGACTGCCATATCATAGCCCCGTTTATATAATTTACTCATATACACAGGATCAAAGCTTTCAGTCGGTTCTTCGACAAAGTCTGGAGGGATATAGGCTAGCCTAAAGTCATTACCATCTCGGGTACAAAGCGCATAGATTTGATACAGGTCTCCTGTACCACTTGCCCTAAGCAATGAATCAATCGAACGTGTCGCAATGGGTAA
Source organism: uncultured Methylomonas sp. (assembly GCA_964640895.1). Classification (GTDB taxonomy): domain Bacteria; phylum Pseudomonadota; class Gammaproteobacteria; order Methylococcales; family Methylomonadaceae; genus Methyloprofundus. The sequence continues at coordinate 10,419 of CAZXJK010000004.1, read as the reverse complement.
TACACTACGATTGACACCATTATAATCAGGCTCTAAATAGGCATTTCTAATCACAAAAACTTGCGGATTGCCTTTTACTTTTAGCTTCTGGATTATTTTTTTCCAATTGACTGCCGCAGGATAAACAAATACTTGGGAACCTACGCTGCCATCGACATGCATTTCATCGTATTGTTGATCATTTGCGTTGACAGAAATCATGACGGGTGGAAAAGCAACGGGAATCGCAGCTGATGCACGCATGACCTCATGAATTAGGCTCACTTTTTCAGGGTGACTACTCACCGCAATAGCGCCAATATCCCAGATAACGGAACGCCCTGCATCCAAATTAAAGGTGCCAATAAATAAACGCCGCCCCTTTTTATGCTCTATCGCGATTGTATCAATAACGGCAGGTGTCATATATCGGCGAATTAATTGTTGTAATGGTGCAGTATCAGCAAGAGAGTCCCCCATGAGTGCCGCAATTAAATTGCGCTCTATAGCAACATCTTTGGTGTAAGTCGTGGTATAAATAACCTCAAGTTTACTATCATAGTCAGCGCCAAGAAATGCAAAGGGGGCTGTTAGAGCACCGGTACTTACTCCTGTTACCATCGTGAATTCAGGGCGGGTTCCCTTTGCTGCCCAGCCGGCTAATAAACCTGCACCGAATGCACCGTTAGAGCCTCCTCCTGAAATAGCTAGATAATTATGTGGCACATTATACGTTGCAGAAGACCTTTTTTGTAAATCAGCATCACTTATTGAATTAATACGTTGCACACTATGCTTAGGCCATTCATCAGCCCAAAATCTAGCTTTAGGGATGCCAGGAATAGCGGCGATAGAAATTAAATGGGCAGGTGGCGGATGGCGATCTGCTGTAGTAGAGCAACCCGTTATGATGGCAGTAAGTATTAATGCAAAGATCATTGTGTTATTCATAATAGGCCTAGTTTTCTATTATTAAGAGGCTGTAAATACTATCATTAATATTAGGGAGATGGAAAAAAATAATCATCCAATCTTGTTGGTCTTTTTGTCCGTCTTTGGCGGTGTCGTAACAGTTACGTAGCTTGCTACGCGCCCGTTACGACACCACCAAAGACAAACAAAAATCCTACCCAATATCGGACGATTATTTATTTCCAGCTCCCTTACTGTTAAATTTAATAATAAGCTCAATTTGGCTAAATAAATAAATACGACTGCTAAACATGAGAATTGATGTTGAAAGCCGTTGTCACGATGAATTCACAAAGCAAGGCTAGTAAATATTTATCTTTAACTTTTTGCAATTATTCGGCAATGCCACATAGCGCTTGCCTGAAATAAAGAATGGGCACCTCATGCAAGCTATATTAAATTTCACACGCTGGAAACGCGTTCACCAAATACCCGCTACTTATTTGTTTATTATCGTACTGATTGTCAGTGTGCAAGCTGTTGCTGAGGATGAAAGTCATGAGCATGCAGCAGCAAACCAGCACGACCAACATAAGGAGCATGAAGGACATGATGCACCTGAATTAAAATTTTCTAATGCGGAACTGGCAGAGTTTTCGATTAAACTCGCACAAGCTAGCTCTGGAGAAATCAACAAAACCTTAGCTTTAACTGGCGAAGTGATTATCGCCCCCGAGCGTTTATATCATATTGTTCCTCGGGTACCAGGTGTTGTTAGGAAAGTATTTAAACACCTCGGTGATCAAGTAAATTCGGGGGAGATTTTAGCAACATTATCCAGTCGTGAATTGGCTGATGCCAAAGCGGAATATGTTGCTGCTGATAGTTTAATGCAACTAGCAGATGCCAATTTAAAACGTGAACAAAATTTATACAAAAGCAAAGTCACTTCCAGACGTAAATATTTGGCAGCCAAACAAGTGCATACGGAAATATCTATTAAACGCACTGCGGCAAGGCAGCACTTACAGGCAATCGGCTTAACTGAACAAGCGACTCGCTCGATATTGAGGAATACCTCGAATGATTTAACCTTATATGCTTTAACAGCACCTTCAGCAGGTGTCATTATTGCAAAACATGCAGCGCAAGGGGAATTACTGGATACCACGACTCGCAGTTTTACTGTCGCTGATTTATCGCAAGTTTGGGTTAACTTAATGGTCTATCAAAAAGACCTGCCTTATATTCGGCAAGGGCAACAAGTGCTTATTAGCACCCGCTTTGGTTTGGCTAATCAAGAAACGATTGCACTAAGTCATATAAGTTGGCTAAGTCCGATATTGGATGAAACAACACGCAGTGCTACGGCGCGGGTTGTGTTGGATAATTCAGCAGGTCATTGGCGGCCAGGTTTATTTGTCAATGGCAAAGTCAGTATTGCTAATACCCATGCAGAAATCGTCATTTCCTTATCTGCATTACAAACCATAGAGGGGCAAACTATCGTTTTTGTACAGCATGCAGTAGGTGAATTTGAACCGCAAGTTGTGCAAGTGGGACATAGAGATCATCAACAAGTGGAGATTCTACAAGGCTTAACAGCAGGGCAAACTTATGTCAGTGAAAATGCCTTTGTACTCAAAGCACAGTCTCAAAAAGCAAGTTTTGGTCATGGCCATAACCATTAAGGACAAGGAGTCGTTATGATTAATCAAATAATAAATTTATCCTTGCGCAGTCGTCTGCTAATGCTAGTGTTGGCAGCACTCGTTATGGCAGCAGGTTATCGAAGCTATCAAGGTCTACCTGTTGATGCGTTTCCCGATGTGTCGCCTAATCTAGTGCAGGTTTTTACCATTACCGAAGGCTTGGCACCTGAAGAAATTGAGATGTATGTGACTTATCCTGTGGAAGCAGCGATGACGGGCTTGCCTAGCGTAGAAAAGATTCGTTCGGTTTCCAATTTTGGCCTGTCAGTTGTTAATATTTATTTCCAAGATAAAGTTGATATTTACTTTGCACGGCAATTGGTGGGTGAACGCTTGCAAGAAGCCCGCGAACAAATCCCCGCCAGTTTTGGTGAACCTAAAATGGGACCTATTTCGACAGGGATGGGCTTGGTGCTGTTTTATTATCTACAAGATGATACCCAGCAATATTCGCTTGAAGAGTTACGTACTATGCAAGACTGGATTGTAAAATTCAATTTACAAACAGTGCAAGGCGTAACCGAAGTTTTAGGTATTGGCGGGTTTGAAAAACAATTCCAGGTCGATATTCAGCCAGATGCATTATTACGCTATAAGGTTTCCCTCAATGAAGTGATTGCGCGTATTCGTGCTAACAACCTCAATGTTGGTGCACAATATCTGGAGAAAAATGGCGAACAATTTATTATCCGCTCCGTTGGTTTGGCCAAAGGCATTAGCGATATTGAAAATATTATGGTCAAAACTAATGATGGCCGACCTGTTTATTTATCTGAACTCGCCATTATAAAAATAGGCGGTGCTATCCGACGTGGTTTGCAAACTCGTAATGGCGTAGGCGAAGTTGTGGCAGGTATGGCGGTTAAACTCTATGGTGCGAATGCCTCGGCCGTTATTGCGCGTATTGAACAAAAAATACAGGAAATTAATAAAACCTTGCCGCAAGGTGTCAGTATCGTGCCTTATTATCAACAGAAAGATATTGTTGAGGCAGCGGTCAATACAGTCAGCAATGCATTAGTACAAGGCATTATTTTAGTGGCTCTGGTCTTGCTGATATTTATGGGCGGCTTTCGGCCTAGTTTAGTGGTGGCACTGTCTATTCCTTTTTCGGTGATGTTTGCTTTTATCGCCATGGAGCTTTTGGGCATGTCAGCCAACTTAATGTCATTAGGCGGGCTTGCAATTGCCATTGGCATGATGGTAGATGGCACCATTGTGATGGTGGAAAATGTGGATCGCTTACTACGCGAAGCTGACCCACAAGAAGCAAAATTGCAAGTTGTTGGTCGAGCCTGCCGCGAAGTAGGGCAACCGATATTATTTGCCATTACCATTATCATTATTGTGTTTTTGCCTTTATTTACCTTAGAAGGCGTGGAAGGTAAAACCTTTAGGCCATTAGCCTATACCGTTGCATTAGCAATGTTAGGTTCTTTGCTATACACCTTGTTTTTAGCACCAGTATTATCTGATATTTTGATGCGTCGCAAACCTGTACAGCAGCAAGGAAAAATAGGTTTGGATGAGCGCATTCTCAATGCACTATTAAAACCTTATCGCCCATTGGTCAGCTATTTTATCAACAACCGATTGGTGGCAATTGGTATGGCGGCTGGGCTATTGTTATTGGGAGCAATACTTTTTCCTTTGCTCGGCTCTGAATTTACGCCTAAGTTACAAGAAGGCACTATCGTCGTGCGTTTAACCATGGCACCGTCCATTTCCATTAATGAAAGTAAACGTAACACTTTAATTGTTGAGCGTCGCTTATTGAAAATACCTGAGATCGTTGCGGTCACCAGTCGTATCGGGCGTGGTGAAGTGGGCGCACATGCCGACCCGATTAATTCAGCAGAAATGTATATCACCCTGCAAGCTAAAGACGCTTGGCGACAAGTGGGAGACCAAGCCTTTATTGAAAAAGAAATTCGGCAAGTGGTCGCTGAATTACCAGGTATTACTGCCAACCTAACCCAGCCTATCGAAATGGCAGTCGATGAGTTGCTGGAAGGGGTGCGCGCAGAGTTAGCGGTTAAATTATTTGGGGATGATTTACAGCAACTCAAAACCCATGCAGATAAAATTGCTGCGGTTATCAAGCAAGTTGCAGGTGCTGCTGATGTACAGGTTGATCAAGTCTCAGGGACACCACAATTAGTCATTACGCCAGACAGGCAAGCCATAGCGCGTTATGGTCTTAACTTGGCTGATGTGCAAGATGTCATTAGCAGTGCTATTGGTGGGGTAACAGCAGGGCAAATTTTTGAAGGTATTCGCCGTTATGATATTGTGGTGCGCTATCAAAAACAACACCGAGATTCAGTCGAAGCACTACGTAATCTATTAATTAGCGGGTCTGATGGCATTAACGTGCCACTAGCGCAAATTGCAAGTATTGTAGAAATTGTGGGCCCAAGGCAAATTACGCGCGAAAACAACCAGCGTTTTATCAGTATTCAAGCCAATGTCATTGATCGGGATATTGTGTCTTTTGTCGAAGAGGCACAGCAAGTCATTGATAATGAAATACAGTTACCACCAGGATATTTCACAAAATGGGGAGGTCAATTTCGGTTACAGCAAGAAGCGAATAAACGCTTAGCCATTGTGATTCCAGTGACATTGCTGATTATTTCACTATTGTTATATAGCAGCTTTGGCTCCGTTAAAAATGCTGCTTTAATATTGCTGAATATTCCACTGGCCTTAGTGGGTGGGGTGATTGCTTTATGGCTGAGTGGGCAAAATCTTTCCGTACCCGCCTCGGTTGGTTTTATCGCCTTGTTCGGTATTGCCTTGGAAAATGGTATGGTGCTTATGACCTATTTGAATAAACTGGTCAAAGAAGGCATGCCGATTGATGAAGCCTCTATTAAAGGTGCGTGTTTGCGTGTACGCCCAGTTCTTATGACAGCAATAACCACCGCATTAGGGTTAATCCCATTATTGTTGGCATCAGGCACAGGTTCGGAAGTACAAAAACCACTAGCCACAGTAGTTGTAGGAGGACTAATTACCTCAACACTGCTGACCCTGTTAGTCATTCCTGCTCTATATAAATGGTTCACCCAAAAGTAGGAGGGGCCTATGGCCGCGATTTTAAACAGGTTGCGGCCATAAGATTGATAAAAAAACGTGCACGGAATAACTTCCTCAACTGGCTATGCGCCTGTTTCAATGCTTTTTTAATTATTTTTATATGATTTACGTGGAAATAGAGTGTAAAAAAAATTGACATAAATAGTTCTAGTAATTGTTGTTTCCTAATATATTTTTCTGAATTTGAATAGGTTTAACGAGGGGCTATCGTAGATATAAAGAGCTATACTTTGCTTAAAAAACTGTAAAATATTCTGACATAGGTGTCATTAAGGGAGGATGGTTTTATTAAATTCTCGTCCCTTAGTCTCTTCCTAGAGGTGGACTAGCTTACACTGAACAAAGCCCATGAATATTATTAAAATACCTTTTCGGTCGTTAAAAGATGTTGACGAATTATTTATCAACTGCCTGCAAGCGAGCAAGTGCCTTTTGGTCACCTTGGTGTTGCTTAACCAGACGCTGATAGCTTGCTTGATTTTTGGAACATACCATACTATAAGGACGGCTCTTTTTTTCAGTGACATAATCAATGTCACATTTATGGCTACCAATAACATGTTGTATGTGTGTTCGCCGTGTTTCCGCAGCTTTAAAATTCCATTGTGCTTGCTCAGGATTAAGCAGGAACTGATTTAGTGCTTTGCAATCAGCGCAGCTACAACCTGTGGTGCTTTCTCTACGCCAGTCGGTAGGTGGAGCTAATAGTTCTGCAAGTCGTGACTGTAGGTGTGTCATAACAACTTGGCGTAAACGGGTGACAACTGAAAATTTCTCATTTGATGCGGTTTGCGTTAGTCGTAAAGCAGCGGGTAATAAAAGTTGATCTATATTATAGGTTGCTGGCCAAGCGAGGAGGTAGTCGAGCATTTTTTCCGCCAAATCTGGGTCAATCATACTGAAATTTAAGATAATATCAGCCATTGCATCAGCATTAGGCACCATTGATTGTTGTCGCCAAGCAGGCTGCTCTGGGAAGCGTTGTGGATCTCCAGGCAAACTGGTGAATAATGCCAGTGCAGCGTGACTGAGTTGTGAGCATTCATTTTCAGTTCGCTTGCTGCACAAGTCTACCAATAGAACAGTACAAGCCTCTTGCGCCCGCATGGCACTAATAGCAATGGTTGCAGTGGCATAGCCGACAACATCAGCCCAGGGTAGTCGCTCTGCTGTTTTTGCCAGAGCAGAGCTGTGTTCTTTTTGATAAATGCCTGTAGTGGCAATAATTGACCAAAATGTATTCAATAAGGGGAGGTCAGCTAAACAAACCACACAACTTAGGTAATCAGGAATATGTTGGCTTTGCTTATAGGCATTAGATTGCGCACAATGCTCTGTTAACCAATCATTTAAAATATAGGTGGCTAATGTCAGGGCATCTTGTTTGATGGTTTCTTGGTGGGTATTGCTCCATTGTTGACATAAATCCTTTAAGACCAATAGTGCATCCGTTAGCCCTGCTTGGTTAATAATTTTTAAATAATGAGAGCGTGGCCATAACACCAAAGCTGCGCAATGATACATCCGTTCGAAAGACGCACCAGCATTGCCGGTAGCCTCCTGAAACTCAACATCACCTGGTTCCATTTTTTCGAAGTCTTCAGGCGGGCAGAATTCTTCAGCTTTAAAGGGAAGCGTGGGTAATACTGGTCGGCTACCATCAGGGCTATGCCATTCTGAAATTTTTTCCCAATGGTCAAATACTTCACCTATTTCAAAGTCATCTGCATCGTTGGAATCATCATCCCAATGGCTATGATAGCCATAGCCTGTATATTCAGCACTACCACTTTCTTCAACAGAAATCAGAGCGAGGTATAGTTCGCAATCAGTTTGTTGCGCAGCGGCGATAAGGACTTCAGCACTAGCGGCATCCGCATTTTTTAATGCAGCAAAGCTGAGTTCAGCGATGGAGTACTCATGCTCCAATAAAAATATTAATTTTTCTGGAGTGGTATCGTCTGTTGCTGTTTTATTCTGTAGAGATTGCTGCCAGTTACACAATAAATCCGTCACATCTTGCTGGGCCTGTTGATAGTCAGGTGGGGTAGGTAGTGGGATTTTTTTATTACTACGCACGAGATTATAAACCAAGGTTAAGCGGCAGCCATCGGTTACTGGTAAGACCTCATGGATGCAATCGGCATAAAAAGCAGCATAGGCAATTTCTTCAGGCTCATGCTTAAGTAAATCCAGTGTTACTGCTTCTTGCTGGTGGCGCACGATTAGCTCTCCCCCGCTATAGAGAGACGGGAGAACAATAATTAAAGTGGCAAACATGCCATCAGTCTTTTCAGTGTCGCGATGCGGAACAAAAAAGCTGCCCTTGTCATACACTAAAAGCTTATAGAGCTCAGCGGTAACGGCACAATCAACCCCTAAATCTAATTTAACGCGCTTTACTATGTCGGCCAAATTCTTAGCCCAATACTTTCCGCTCAGGCTAACTTGATTTGCATTAATTTGCCATGTGCGGCGCACCTCGGTATCAACCAAGGTTTCATAGCCTTTTCCATAGGGTGCACGTTCAGCAACCTCTACCAATTGCTTAGCCTGAAGGGGAAGTAAGGGTAAGGCGACCCTCCCTATTTGCTTAACCTCTAAACAGGGCGGGAATACCTCTAATGTTCCAGTGGCATAAAAACGGCCTGGAGCTTGGAGACGTTGTAAAATATTGGCTAGTTGTTTGGTCAGCATAAAGGAGGCGTGATAATGGTATATGACTATGAGGCCAATAACGGCATCGTACTTTTGGGTACTGTTAAACTCTCATGCCTAAGGGTAAAGATCAAGTCTATTCGTGCCGGAAAAGTGGGAGGGGGCCTATGGCCGCGATTTTAAACCGGTCGCGGCCAAAGGCCCCTCCTACAATATTGAAATTGTGTGATAAAAGTCTACACTCAATGTATGACCATCAGGAAAATTAAACCACATGCTCAAGACCTAAGAAAAGGCCGTTATTCCGGTAATCATCAGGTTTATTTAATCACCACTGTCACCCATGAAAGACAAAAAATATTTACCGACTTGGTATTAGGTAGAATCGTGGTACAGGCAATGCATAAGCAACATCATTTACAAAACGTAGATAGCTTGGCATTTGTCATTATGCCCGATCATTTTCACTGGCTGATTGCCTTACAAAATGATAATAATTTAGCGGAAACCATGCGCCATGTAAAAGGCCATTCAGGGCATGAAATACAAAAAATACGCCGAGCACAAGGTGTCATAAGCAATAATCAACCGTTATGGCAAGATGGCTATCACGATCACGCAGTCAGAAAAGAGGAAAACCTACAGCAAATAGCCAGATATATAGTTGCCAACCCTCTCAGAGCCAAGCTAGTAACAAAAATAGCCGATTATCCCTTATGGGATGCAACGTGGCTGTAGGAGGGGCCTTTGGCCGCGACCTGTTTAAAATCGCGGCCATAGGCCCCTCCTACGGGGTTCCATTCATGGGATGGATATGTAAGAATAATTGCTCTCGCTATGACACGGAATGAACACCTTTAATGTTTGAACAAACTTTTAAAAATATCGACGATATTCTGCACAAAGATGCAGGTTGCTCCAGTGAACTGGATTACACCGAACAAACTTCATGGATGTTATTTTTAAAATATCTTGATGATCTGGAATATGAAAAATCCCTAGCAGCCGAATTATTGGCTGAAGATTACCAATATATTATTGACCCACAACATCGCTGGAGTGCATGGGCAGCCCCTAAAGATGCCACAGGTGCTTTTGACCATAATAACGCCTTAAGTGGCGATGATTTAATGGATTATGTGGATGGTGAATTATTTCCCTACCTTAAAGCCTTTAAGCAACGCGCGCCCAGCCCCAATACCATTGAATACAAAATTGGCGAAATTTTTGGCGAAATCAAAAATAAAATCCAGAGTGGCTATTCTCTGCGTGATGCCTTAGAAAAAGTTGATGAACTACGCTTTCGCTCGCAGCAAGAAAAACACGAACTTTCACATTTGTATGAAAGCAAAATTAAGAATATGGGTAATGCAGGGCGTAATGGCGGGGAATATTACACGCCGCGCCCTTTAATTCGCGCCATGATAGAGGTCGTTAATCCACAAATTGGCGAAACCATTTATGATGGCGCGGCAGGGTCAGCTGGTTTTTTATGTGAAGCCTTTGATTATCTGCGCCAGCGTGCAGGCTTATCCACCAGTGATTTAACGACTCTGCAAGAAAATACTTTTTACGCCAAAGAAAAGAAATCTTTAGCCTATGTGATCGCCATCATGAATTCGTTTTTCGTTATCTTAATTCAAAAAGTGGTGAGGTCCAGATTTTACCTAAGTTAAATGGGGCGGCTACACAAACAATTACAAAAGAGAGTGTTCGTAGCTTGTGGGTACCATTACCTTCAAAAGACATCCAAATACACAATATAAAAGAAATTAATAAGCTTGAGGTTCAAACTAAACTTCTTGAATGTATTTATAAGCAAAAACTTATTGTATTGGACGAACTAAAAAAATCCATCCTACAAAAAGCCTTTACAGGAAAACTAACAAGCTGATTTTTAAAGTGAGTCATAGCGACAATACTTAAGCATTTCGCTATACTAAAACCATTATGGAACGAATTGATTTTATTAACGCAGAAAGAATACAGTGGTGTTGTTATGAGGGTGCAACCCGTCCTCCTCGCAAATCTCAAACAACTTTTAATTGTGAAAATG
>CAZXJK010000003.1:0-35993 GCA_964640895.1 uncultured Methylomonas sp. | reverse complement strand
GAGAACTCATATTACATCAGTCCTCTAGGAATTATTTTAGTTCTTCAGTTTTTAAGCTGTCCCGTCTTAAGTTGGTAGCCCAAAAAAGACTCGTTAGAAATCGGGGGGTTGTTTCATGCGCGCTCCTTATCACTTAAACTCACGTACAGCCAGCTCACAGAGAACTGGCTATATTTATCTATGCTTTAGGCAAAGTAACGCCTTCTTGCCCTTGATATTTTCCACCTCTATCTTTATAGGAAGTCTCACATACTTCATCACCACCAAAAAACAACATCTGCGCAACACCTTCATTAGCATATATTTTTGCAGGCAAAGGCGTGGTATTAGAAAATTCCAGCGTGACATGTCCTTCCCACTCAGGCTCTAGAGGTGTTACATTGACAATAATTCCACAGCGAGCATACGTTGACTTACCCAAACAAATGGTTAACACATCGCGAGGAATACGAAAATACTCCACAGTGCGCGCTAAAGCAAATGAGTTAGGTGGGATAATACACACATCAGACTGCACATCGACAAAGCTATGTTCACTAAACTCTTTAGGGTCAACTATCGCGGAATTAATATTCGTAAAAATTTTAAACTCATTCGAACAACGCACATCATAACCATAACTGGATGTGCCATAAGAAATAACTTTACCTTGCTCAGAGTATCTAACCTGACCCGCTTCAAAAGGCGATATCATGTCTTGTTCTGCCGCCATACGCCGAATCCATTTATCTGATTTTATACTCATATTGTTGTTGCTTTCATTAATTCAGTCAAATAGAGTAATTTTATCCTAAATCTATGTATTTTGAACCACAATCTTAGGAAATTTACTGCTAAAGTCTTTACTTCTTAACGCCAATTTCGCTGACATCTTGCGCGCAATCTCTTTATAAATTTCTGCTACACGACTATCAGGGTCAGCAACGACCGTAGGCCTACCACAATCAGCAAATTCACGTATATGTATATCAAGTGGCAAGGAACCTAATAATTCAATATTATTTTTCTCTGCCATAGCTGCACCGCCGCCCGTACCAAAAATGGCTTCTTCATGACCACATTCGCTACAAATATGCATACTCATATTTTCCACAATGCCTAATACAGGCACATTGACCTTTTCAAACATACCTAAGCCACGCTGCGCATCAATCAAAGCAATATCCTGTGGCGTAGTAACAATAACAGCACCACTGACAGGAATCTGCTGCGATAAGGTCAATTGAATATCCCCAGTACCAGGTGGTAAATCAACAATCAAATAATCTACATTAGACCAATTAGTATCATTTAAAAGCTGTTGCAATGCATTAGTCACCATTGGACCACGCCAAATCATAGGTTGGTCAGGTTCAATCAAATAGCCAATAGAAATAGTTTGTATGCCATAAGAGACTTTTGGCATCATGGTTTTATTGTCTTGGCTTTCAGGATAGCCTGACAGTCCCAACATAGTAGGAATACTCGGGCCATAAATATCAGCATCTAAAATACCCACCGTCGCTCCTTCTGCAGCAAGAGCCAAAGCTAAATTCACAGAAGTAGTCGATTTGCCCACGCCCCCTTTCCCTGAGGCTATTGCAATAATATTTTTGATATTAGCAATGGGTTTCAGACTATTTTGCACGCCATGTGTCACAATATTAACTGCAATATTGACCTCAACAGAACTCACACCAGCTAATGCACTAATTTTTTCTGTAATCTGTTGTTTAAAACCACCAATGAAACTTTTTGCAGGATAGCCTAGTTCCAAATTAACAACGACACTACCGCCTTCAACAGTAATTGCTTTAACTGAGCGCGCGCTAACTAAATCAGTCTCAACATTTGGGTCAATAATATTTTTTAATAAGTTCTCTATAGCTGCTTTGTCAATCGTGGGCATATAAGTAAATCCGTAACAAGTAAGTTGTAAAAATAAGCTTAATAACCAAGTATTTTACTAGGTTATTGTCTAGTATTCTAGCCATCCGAGCTAATAAGCTGTTTTTGGTCGAAATATTGCACTATTTTATGACATAATAAGCAACAATTTTAGCCTTAGGAATGAGGATTTAATAAAGTCCTAAATTGACTTGTCTTTTTGCCCAGTTTCGGACTTTATTCCACCCTCAACCCTAAATAATTCAAGTTAAACTTTCTTTTTATGTCAGATAGAAAAATTCTCATTACCAGTGCCCTACCCTATGCCAATGGCCCTATTCATTTAGGTCATCTAGTCGAATACATACAAACTGACATTTGGTCACGCTTTCAAAAGCAACGCGGCAATCAATGCTATTACATCTGTGCTGATGATACCCATGGTACGCCTATCATGTTAAAAGCGGATCGTGAAGGCATTAGTCCTGAAGAGTTAATCGCACAAGTAGGCAAAGAACACTTAGCTGATTTTACTGACTTCGGCATTGAGTTTGATAATTACCACAGTACCCATTCAGAAGAAAACCAACACTTTTCAAGTTTAATTTACCAACGCTTACAAGAAGGTGGGCATATTACCTCGCGTAGCATCACCCAAGCGTACGACCCCGTAAAGGAGATGTTTTTACCTGACCGCTTTATTAAAGGCGACTGCCCTAAATGTGATGCCAAAGAACAATATGGTGATAACTGCGAAGTATGCGGTGCAACTTACTCACCCACTGATTTAAAAAATGCAGTTTCTGCTATATCAGGCGAAAAGCCAATAGAAAAAGATTCGGTACATTATTTTTTCAAACTAGCTGATTTTAACGACATGCTAAAATCATGGACCACTACTGATAATCATTTACAATCAGAAGTCAGTAATAAACTGGCTGAATGGCTTGAAAGTGGCTTGCAAGAATGGGATATATCGCGTGACGCCCCTTATTTTGGCTTTGAAATTCCAGGTGCCCCAGGTAAATATTTTTATGTTTGGCTAGATGCTCCTATTGGTTATATGGCCAGTTTTAAAAACCTATGCTCTAAACAGAATATAGATTTTGATGAATATTGGGCTAAAGATAGCACTACTGAGTTGTACCACTTTATTGGTAAAGATATTATTTATTTCCATGCCTTGTTTTGGCCCGCCATGTTAGAGGGTGCTAACTTCAGAACACCTAGTGCAGTTTTTGCGCATGGCTTTCTCACCGTTAATGGTGAGAAAATGTCTAAATCACGTGGTACTTTTATTAAGGCTCGTACTTATTTAGACCATTTAAACCCCGAATATTTACGCTACTATTTTGCCGCCAAACTCAGTGCTGGCGTTGATGATATAGACTTAAACTTTGAAGATTTCACTCAGCGCGTTAATTCAGACCTAGTCGGTAAAGTAGTCAATATTGCCAGCCGCTGCAGTGGTTTTATTAAAAAGCGCTTTGATGGCCAGTTATCTGCTCATTGTGCAGAACCAGAACTATTCAAAGAATTTACAGATAATAACGAAAATATTGCTGCTTTATATGAAGCACGTGAATATGGAAAAGCCATGCGTGAAATTATGGCTTTGGCTGATAAGGCCAACCAATATATCGATGAGAAGAAGCCTTGGCTCATTGCCAAAGAAGAAGGTAAAGAGCAAGAACTACACGACATTTGTTCAATGGGTATAAATTTGTTCCGTGTATTAGTTGCTTACTTGAAACCCGTACTACCTAAGCTAGCAACTGAAAGTGAAACTTTCTTAAATATCCCTACACAAACTTGGCCTGATACTGCCAAACCACTACTGAACCATGCCATTAACCCTTTTAAAGCTTTAATGACCCGCGTAGAGGAACCCAAGATTACCGCGATAGTTGAAGATTCTAAGGATAATTTGGCAAAAATAGCACCAATAGCGGTAGCCAAAAAATTTGACCCTATTGCTGATGAAATTGAATTTGACGATTTTGCTAAAATTGATTTACGTATTGCAAAAATTGTGAAGGCTGAACACGTAAAAGGCGCTAACAAGTTATTGCAACTAACTGTGGATATCGGTGATGAAACACGCAACGTTTTTGCGGGTATCAAATCTGCTTATAAACCTGAAGATTTAGAAGGCAAACTAACTGTTGTCGTTGCTAATTTAAAGCCTCGTAAAATGAAATTTGGCATATCAGAAGGCATGGTACTTGCTGCAGGCCCAGGAGGCGAAGATTTATGGGTATTACATCCTGATGATGGCGCTAGCGCAGGTATGCGAGTCAAATAAACGCACATTAAGAATGGGACTAAATAGAGCTTAGTCCCTATAGCCTATACTTACTCTGTGAAATAGCAGATCATTATCAGCTCTTTCTTACGAACATAAAAAAGGCCTACATAGTAGGCCTTTTCTGTATCACTTAATTAAAAACTTAAGCTTCTAATTCAGCAAGACGATTTGCCAATAAATCTTCTAAAGAAACAAGTGCTTTTTCAAAGCCTTTGATGCCTTCCGCAAGTTTTTCAGTTGCCATTGGGTTTTCAGCATGCATTTTTTCAAAAGTTGCTTTATCAACGTTAATTTCTGTAATATCCATCGATTCAGCTTTCACAGGATCTAATTTACGCGGTAACTCACCTTCAGTATCTTGTAATTGAGCTAATAATGCAGGTGCAATTGTTAATAAATCACAACCCGCTAATTCTGTAATTTCACCTAAGTTACGGAAACTTGCACCCATTACTTCAGTTTTAAAACCGAATTTTTTGTAATAGTTATAAATTTCAGTAACAGAAACAACACCAGGGTCTTCAGCAGCTTCATAAGAATCACGACCAGTGTCTTTTTTGTACCAATCAAGAATACGGCCAACAAAAGGAGAAATCAAAGTAATGCCGTTTTCAGCACAAGCAATAGCCTGATGCAAGCCAAATACTAATGTTAAGTTAGTATGAATGCCTTCTTCTTCGAGAACTTTAGCAGCTTGAACTCCTTCCCAAGTAGCTGCAACTTTAATCAAAATACGATCACGATTTACACCAGCAGCCTCGTATTGTCCAATTAAATCACGACCTTTTTCAATCGTCGCATCAGTATCATAAGAAAGGCGCGCATCAACTTCTGTTGAAACACGACCTGGTACGATTTCTAAGATTTTCAAGCCAAAAGAAACCGCCAAACGATCAAATGCCAGACCTACAACTTCAGTAGCTGATGCACCAGTACCTACAGTTTCACGGGCAGCTTTCAATGTATCATCAACAATACCTTGATACTGCGGCATTTGTGCTGCAGCAGTAATTAATGAAGGGTTAGTCGTTGCATCACGTGGTGTGTATTTTTCAATTGCACCAATATCACCTGTATCAGAAACTGCAACTGTTACCGCTTTTAGTTGATCTAATAAATTAGCCATATGATAGATACCTCTAAATAATTATAAATAAAAAAATAACTGCCTAATAATTTAATTACTAAACAGTCATAAATGGTCTGTAACAACATACTAAATAAATAGCACATTCACGAAGCTAGCTATACATGCTACCTCTTGCTGCCCTTAGGTAATAATCATTAATTTAAAACCAATATTCACAAACTACACTTAGGGATGAAAATTCCTTAATTCAGATATAACAAGATCAACACGATATGCATACAAAGAAATACTCTAAGATACCTAATCATACCCATGAGCAATATTTAACAGAATACACCTTAATATACACATCAATAGAATATTGAATAGTAGAATATAGTTTCCTTTTCATTAATTAACAAGCATTAATGAAAAGGAAAAAAACAACCGAGAGCCACTGTATTTAGTGGCTCACAAGCACTTCACCTTTCAACAGATTTAAATTGTAAAGCTGCCTTAACTTGCTTGTCTTTCTAGAACTTCTTGCTTCGCGACATATTTAGCCACACTACTCGTCATAAGAGTAGGAATACTAGCTATATATTTTTCTACACCAGTTTCTTCCAAGATAACAGGAACCTCCTTATTCTGGTCACTAAGCCACTTACTGACCACGTACCTACTAACACTACTTACTTGAACGTCTTCACGGTTACGCAAATATTTCGACACACCCGTTGCTACAGGCTTAGATGCAGCAATAGCAGTCAAGTATTTAGCTACACCAGTAGGCACAACCTCTGCATTTTTAGCATCATTACAAGCCTGTTCTTGGCTTTCTACATATCTAGCTACACCGCTTAATTCTTCTTTAGCACTCATCAATTTACCCTCTACACTACTTAATTCGATTTGACTTTAGTCAGATAAATAACTTCACTACTTCTAGTAAGCTAGCTCAACCAGCCCCAACGCTATTCAGCTTTCTTACTTTGAAGATTTATCAAATATTTCTCAACACCACTTAGTGTTAATGACCTAGCAACTTTTGGCCTATCCTTATGATCGTGTAAATATTTAGCAACACCTGTTAGGCCATCTAACGATGATGCAACAGCATTACTCTCATCTAATGATTCTACTATTTCATTAGCACTTACATCTTTAATTTTCGGTTTGCTAGAAAAAATACCTGACAAAAATCCCATTATTTAATTCCCTTACCCTTGTCTGCGTACATACTTCTCAACGCTAGATACATTTTCTGCTGCTGCCTTTTTTGCTGCTACAACTCTTTTTGCAACGTATTTAGCGACACCTGATTTTGGGGTAGGTTGGTTTGCTTCTAAATATTTAGCCACACCAGAAAGTTTTGGTGCTTTAGATTGTAAATATTTAGCAACACCTGTTAGGCCACCTACACTTGCTACACTAGCACCTTTGCTCTTCTTTGCACTTCCACCAGACGATTTTTGGCGAAAAAGAAATCCAGCAACGGCTAATATAACGATTGCAAATAATGGGTTCATTGCAGAATCATCATTTGTAGTCGCATCAGCTGAAGCTTGCTCTGCTTCCGCAACCTCTTCTACCTTCTCTGTCCACATCGCTAAAGGAATTGACTTCGCTTTTTCAATTGATGCACTATGCTTATAACCTTTATCATGATAAAGCACTTCAGGCTTAAAGGTAGCAGCAGGGTAATTAGAATCTGCTTTTGTTGTTTCACCAAAAGAAGCACTAGATACTGCAGATGAAGAACCCTCATGCTGATAATCTTTATCTTGATACACAACTTTCGGCTGAAAATCAGCAGCTGGATATTTAACACCTGCCGTCACAAAAGGACTTGCAAGTAATAAGGCAGTAAATATGCCTTTTTTAACATTATTATTTTTCACGCAATTCACCTATATGTTGTAAGAAACGAATGAAGCCACTGAATTAAATTTAACTAATTCAGTGGCTATTCGTCATTGAGGAATTACATTCCTCTCATCAATACATTATTTGACTTACAGGACTTCTTTAACAGTTTTAACTACGTTATCAACTGTAAAGCCAAAATGTTTCATTAATACGCCACCTGGTGCAGACTCACCAAAAGTGTCAATACCAACCACACCACCTTCAAGGCCAACATACTTACGCCAGAAATCAGTAACACCCGCTTCAATTGCAACGCGTTTTACACCTGGAGTCAATATACTATCTTTGTATGCTTGATCTTGACGATCAAAAACATTTGTTGATGGCATAGATACAACACGAGCATTAATCCCGTCAGCAGCTAAAGCTTCTTGAGCTTTTGCAGCTAAATCAACTTCAGAACCTGTCGCAATTAAGATAACCGCAGCATCGCCTTTAGCTTCAGATAAGATATATGCACCTTTGCGCATTGCATCAAAATCAGCAGCACCATGTTTACGACCAGGAATACCTTGACGACTAAACACTAAGCTAGATGGCCCATCCATACGTTCAACAGCAGCAATCCATGCAACAGCAACTTCTACTGAATCTGCAGGGCGCCAAACATCCATATTAGGGATAAGACGCATTGCTGATGTATTTTCAATAGGCTGATGAGTTGGACCATCTTCACCTTGACCAATAGAGTCATGTGTCAATACTGCAATAGTACGAATTTTCATCAATGCAGCCATGCGGAACGCACTTTTTGCATAGTCAGAGAACATATGAAATGTACCACCGAATGGTATTAAACCACCATGTAGTGACATACCGTTCATAATTGCATACATACCAAACTCACGCACACCGTAAGAAATGTAGTTACCTGGTTCTTTACCACTGACATGTTTGAAGTCTGCACAGCTTGTTAAGTTAGATCCAGTTAAATCAGCAGATCCTCCTAAGAACTCAGGAAGAATTGGAGCTAATGCTGTAATTGTATTTTGTGACGCTTTACGAGAGGCAACACTTTCTGCTTTCTCATTAACATCAGCAATTATTGCATCAGTTGCTTCTTTCCAGTTAGCAGGTAATTCACCAGCCATGCGGCGTGTAAACTCAGCAGCTAATTCAGGAAACTCTTTTGCATAAGCTGCAAATTTATCATCCCAGTTAGACTCAACTCTAGCACCTTTTGATTTCGCATCCCAGCCAGCATAAACATCAGCAGGAATTTCAAATGGAGCAGAGCTCCAGCCTAACTCTTTACGAGTTAATGCAACTTCTTCTTCACCTAATGCAGCACCATGACAATCATGACTACCACTTTTGTTTGGTGAGCCAAAACCGATGACCGTTTTACAACAAATCAAAGAAGGCTTATCAGTTACTTTTTTAGAAGCATCAATAGCTGCATTAATTGCAGCTGAATCATGACCATCTACTGATACTACATGCCAACCATAAGCTTCAAAACGCTTAACTGTATCATCTGTATACCAACCATCAATGTGGCCATCGATAGAAATATTATTGTCATCCCAGAAAGCGATTAAATTACCGAGGCCCCATGTACCTGCTAATGCGCAAGCTTCATGAGAAACACCTTCCATTAGACAGCCATCACCCATAAATACATATGTATTATGATTGACAATATCATGCCCAGGTTTATTGAATTGATCTGCCATTAGCTTTTCAGCCATTGCAAAACCAACGCCATTTGTTATGCCTTGGCCTAGAGGACCTGTTGTTGTTTCAATACCAGGTGCATATCCATACTCAGGGTGACCCGCACACTTTGAGTGTAGTTGGCGGAATGTTTTCAATTCATCCATCGGCAGGTCGTAACCTGACAAATGTAATAATGAATAAATTAACATTGAGCCGTGACCATTTGATAAAACAAAACGGTCACGATCAGCCCACTCAGGGTTCGTTGGGTTATGCTTTAAATGATCATTCCACAACACTTCAGCGATGTCAGCCATACCCATTGGTGCACCAGGATGACCTGATTTTGCTTTTTGAACAGCATCCATGCTTAAAGCACGTATGGCGTTCGCAAGTTCTCTACGCGAAGACATATAGTTCTCCAGAGTTTTATAAATTATTAAACGAAAAATAGACATGAGTTTTCGTCATGTCTATTTATGTGATTCTTATCTTGCAGTAAAAAAACGAGTGGCAAAAACCACTCGTTTCTTGTCATTCCATGTTGGCGTGTCTTTCTTTCATTTTTTCTTCTGGAATTTCTTTTTCCCAGATTAAATGAGAGACAAGCGCTTCCAGGAAGCATAAAGTAGATAGTTCGAAAACTGTTCCCATCGGCATACCTTTCACTGTTTGGTACAGTTCTTGTGTGCCAATCTGAAAGACACCATCAGCCAAGTCGCCAATCGTAGATTGAGCTTTTGAACAAATCAGCACAATTTTAGCACCCACGCTTTTCGCTTTATTAGTGAATGCTATTAATTGTTCAGTCTCCCCTGAGCCCGAAATGATGATTAATAAATCACCCTTTTTAATGCTTGGAGTGACAATTTCTCCAACCATGCTGACATCATACCCACTGTGCATTAAACGCATGCCTAGAAAGTTCCCTACGAGTTTAGATCGTCCAGCACCGGAAATAAATATCCGTTTGGCACCGTCAAACATTTCTGTCATTTGTTCTGCATATGCAAGATCAGTTACATCAAGAATTTCTGAAATCTTATTGATGACCAACTTCTGGTGTTCTTGTTGCCTCATAGTGATACTCCGCTTTATGCAGCGTCAACTAATTCGCGTAACTCACGAGCAGAGTCTGCTGGAGAAT
This sequence comes from uncultured Methylomonas sp., assembly GCA_964640895.1. Lineage (GTDB taxonomy): Bacteria > Pseudomonadota > Gammaproteobacteria > Methylococcales > Methylomonadaceae > Methyloprofundus. The sequence continues at coordinate 26,015 of CAZXJK010000003.1, read as the reverse complement.
CTGCACCGTAGATAGCCGCACCAACTACAACAATATCTGCACCTGCACGAACGACATCTTGAATAGTTGAGGCATTAATACCACCCGCAACAGAAACACGAACATCTAGACCTAGGTTTGCAATCATTGCTAAATCATCGAATGGTGTGTCACCAGCTGCTTGTGCATCTAGTCCAGTATGAACACCAACGATTTGTGCCCCCGCTTCTGCACATGCCTGAGCACAGGCTGCTTTATCACTTACATTGATTAAATCAATTTGCGCTTCTGCACCACATGCGTTTGCAGCACTCACGACACCAGCACAAGTCGCTAAGCCTGAAACACCAAGTACAGTACAGATATCTGCACCTGCTTCATAAAAAGGAGCTGACTCATATGCGCCCGCATCCATTGTTTTAAGGTCAACTAAAAGTAAATGATTAGGGAATCTTGATCTTAATTCATTTACTAAGTTGATACCATTGTGTTTGATACATGGTGTACCGATTTCGAAGATATCAACAGAATCAGCAACTTGCTCAGCAAGTGCTACAGTTGCGTCGAAATCTAAAGAATCTAATGCCATTTGAATTAATGGTGTTGCCATGTTATGTACTCCGATTTAGTTATAATTTTGTTACATACTTTTATTTTTATGCGGACGGAACTTTAAATCAGAAAGCAGGTTAATGTCAAACCCTAAAACAACTCATTACGACATTATTTATTCCTAACTTACTCCAACCGCACTGTTTTTAAGCCTAGCTTAAGCTGTTTTCATTCAATTTACTTGTTATATTTTAATGGCTAATCCTCTTAACTTAAAGCAGATTATTCATTTAAATATCATTAAAATTGGATGATAAAGAAACATCCCTTTTCTTTAATTTATTTTTTTTCATAACTGATATATTCAAATACAGTTACAATTTTTTGTACTCCTATAACTTTTTGCACTGCTTTTGCTGCTGCCATCCCTTCTGCTTCATGAACTATACCCATCAAGTAGACTGCTTTATTTTCAGTGATTACTTTTATTCGTGTTGCATCAAATCCTGGTTTATCTGTAATTTTAGCTAATGCATCTTTAACTTTAATAGTAAGTAGCGAATCCTCACTACGCGATATCATTGATGTTAATGGTGCCACTACCATTTCATTGTGAACTAATTTTACGCCAGAAATAATCCTTATATTTGCGACTATTATTTCTCGAACCGCCTCTGTTTCAGCTTCACCTGTGATTAGTACCCTACCATTATACGAGGTGACATTAAAATGTGCATGTTCTTTTACATCATTTAAAGCATGTAGCTCTATTATGGCACTATCTTCAATACGCTCATCTATGGTAATAGCCGCACTGTCACGCCGGTCGTGCAAAAAAGAGAGTCCTGTTATTTCTGCAAGATTATGGCCTATAGTACTACAAGCAGTGAGAAACATTGCAAAAAAAAGCATTAATACCCATTTCATCGCAATTGATTCCCAAATAGCTGACTATCAATTAAATCGCATAAACAATGCGTAATGAGCAAATGCACCTCATGAATTCTCTGCACAGACTGACTAGGAACCGTTATGCAAACGTCTTGTTCATGCAATAATGTTGGTAACGTAACCTCATTCTCACCGACCAATAATACAATATTGACCTGTTTATCATGCGCTGCATTAATGAGCTTTACCAAATTCGAACTACCTGCTTCGATGCTATATAACAATAGCACATCTGATGCCTGTGCTAATGCACGTAATTGCTTACTGTATATGTCATCATAGCGCTGTTGCGTTTCTGCAATGGATGTCAGCATCTGCACATCATTTACTAACGAGATAGCTGGTAATGACGGCCGATCACGCTCATACCGGTTAATCATCATACTAGTAAAATATTGTGCTATAGAAACTGAAGCAGCATTTCCACAACTTAATACCTTTCTGTCAGCCAAAAGTGCATTAACTATTTGCTGAGCAGCAACCTCAATAAGCTCAGACATTTCATGCATTACTATTTGCTGAGTTTGAATACTTTCTGTAATCTGATGAACTATATTATCTTGCAAACTCATAATTTAAAATGCATTTTTTACCCATTCTGGTGAACTATCTCCTGTTGTTGCAATCACATCAAAGCGTATAGCTCGGTTTATTTTATGTGTTGCTATATAGTGTTTAGCAGCTGCCACAATTTTTGACTGTTTTGTTACAGTAACACTTTCTAAAGCACTACCATAATAACTATTTTTCCTATAACGAACCTCAACAACAACCAACACGCCTTGATCGTCCATCAATAAATCCAATTCGCCCCATTTGCAATGGTAATTACGAGCAACTAATGTTAAACCTTGTTGCAATAATAGCTGCAAAGCAAGCTCTTCATAATGCGCACCTTTTTGTAAATTTTCAGGCTTATTCTGCACCAATCGCCTCTTGCCGACTTGAAATGGACTGGGTAGCAATCCCCTCATACCCTTCAGCCATATCTTGCATTGTTTCAATTAATTGCACCTTTCCCTGCTTAAATTGCGCACAGACAAGCTGACGCTCAACTCTATTAGAGCCATTTAATAACAAATTCCCTGTCGCACCATGAAACTGTACCGCCTGCAACTTATCAAGATGTGGCACTATTGTAAATGCATCTATACCAAAAGCAATTAAACTTAAAAAACTCTCGGGAAACTGTTCCCATGTATCTTGTAAAGCAGCTAGGTCTAGCTCTCCTTGATAAGCGCCCTCTAACAACCAAGGTATACCACAAAAACTCACACCTTCCAAATCAACATTTTTGATCACGTCCATTTTTCCACTATAAATTCTGGACAATCCATACACCCTTATTTTTGCAGCTCGATTATGATAAAACTGCGGATTAATTAATCGCGTTTCCTGCTTATTCGCCACTATAAAAATCACATCAACATCTTGTCGCCTACGCGGGTTATTTTCCACTCTCCCCACTACATTATTCAGAGATTTTAGCCGATACCGACTCTCGTTCACATTCAACATATGTTGCACTGGCACACTAAAATCTTTACTCTTGGGAGCAAATTTTTCCACCGCCAAAATATTTCCATCCAATGCCGTCCAAGCATTATAAAAATACTTTTCTAAACGCTCACCACTCACCGTATCAGGCCGCAAAATTAATGCATTTTTATAGCCAGCAAACCAAGCTTGATTAACCACTTGCCGTACTTCATCTATGGGACTCAAGGCAAACTGATACAAATTATTTTTGACTAAGTTATCCACATAATTTAACGCCAATATCGGGACTGCTAAATTGCCAGCAGCAGCTAACTCATTAATTAAAGATTTTTGTAGCGGCCCTATTACTAACTGCGCACCCTCAGCAATTGCCTGATGATATAAAGCAACAATACCTATAGTTTGAGATGTATCGTAAAAACGAATATTAGGGCGTAATGCATTATTTTCATAATGATAATAAGCCGCCATAAACCCTGCTTTCACTGCAGCCGCATGTCGACTATAAGGACCTGATTCTGGCAAAAATACAGCTATATCACTCACATCACCCAGCTCTATTCCTGAGAGCATGAAATAGTCAGAATTAATTAGTGAATTTGCAGGGTGCCGAATATATAGTTGCTGCCAAGTATTTATTGCCATATTAAATTCAGCAGACCCTAACGGCATTTGCTGCTTCATCGTGGCAATTTCAAGCCAGCCCGAATACACCATATCCACACTCACATCTAACTGAGATTGCAAAACTGACAGGGACAATAAGCTAAGCGTGCCTAAAATTGCAATACCATTATCTCTCTTCTGACCAGCGCTTAAATACTGATCTAATGCTATACGTTCATGTACACTAGTAACTAACTCCCCCGTCAATGCATAAGCAAATGCCGCGGCTTCATGGTACAAATGTTTTTGCTGTGCACTCAATGACATGACAGAAACTAAATTTAAGCGACTCACTGCCTGCTCAGCATTCCCCACATTCAGATATATTTGCGCATATAATAAATATAATCTATTACGCCATACTTCCGTCAAAGTGGCAGGTGCAACTAAGTCTGCATAAGACTTTGCCGTGACATCATCCCCTATTTTTAACAAGGCTTCGGCTGCTTGCAAACGAAATATATTCTGTTGGATTGAGGGCTGATCAGCCAGTTGTCGATATAAAGCAACAGCTTCTTGGTACTTACCCTCTGCTAATAATTGTTGTGCACTTTGTGCAAGCTGATTTTGTCGCAATAATGCTGGATCCTCAACCTTTGTTTGTGAAGCACAACTAGTAATTAACAGTACAAAAAAAAACACACCTAACCGCATATACTGCCTTCTAAATAACATAGCCAACCACATTCCTTAAATTTTTAACCAATAATCCAACCAATCACTTAGGAACGTGCATGGAATAACATCCCGAAGTTATAACGCAGGATTTTTTGTATCAGATGGGATGAACTCATAAGGTGCATAGTTATTCTACGCAACGAATGAGATCACCCCAGCTGATGCAAAAAGACTCGTTAGAAATCGGGAGGTTGTTCCATGCACGTTCCTTAGTATAGTATACCAATTTTAGCACGCCAGATTAACGTAAAACACACTCTTCTTAAGCATTAAGAATGCACTAAAACAATGAGTAGTGGTACTATTATTTCCCAAAAACATGACATTTAATCAGGATAACAAAATGCCAAAAAAATATGGCACGCTCTATATTGTCGCTACTCCTATAGGAAACTTAGCAGATTTAAGCATAAGAGCAATACAAACATTACAACAAGTTGATCTTATTTGTGCGGAAGATACCCGCCACGCACGCACACTCCTACAGCACCATGGCATAAGCACACACTGCTCATCATTACACCAACACAATGAAGATCAAGCCGCACAAGGCATTATTGATAAAATTCAACAAGGAATTTCAGTCGCCATTATCTCTGATGCAGGCACCCCATTAATTAGCGACCCTGGAATGCCTTTAGTCACTTTGGCGCACTCTTCGGGTATCGGCGTATCGCCTATTCCAGGAGCATGCGCTTTAATTGCCGCATTATCGGCATCGGGACTCCCTGTTACTCCTTTTACATTTCTAGGCTTTGTACCACGTACGTCTAACGCACGCCAAAGCTTATTCAAAGAAAAACTACGGGCAACAGAAACTTGGGTCTTTTATGAGTCATGCCATCGCATTAAACATTGCTTAAATGATTTGGCCGCGATACTTCCAGGAGAACGCCAAATTGTCATTGCTCGTGAAGTGACAAAATTACATGAAACCATCATTAAAGCTAGCTTAACTGATATGCTGGCTTTAGTTGAGCAAGATAGCAATATGCAACGTGGGGAATTTGTCGTGCTAATATCAGGCGACACAGTAGAGAAAAAACCTACGGCACTCACTGAGCAGCAACAAAATACCCTAAAAATCCTTTTAAAAGAATGCTCAATTAAAACGGCAGTTTCTATGGCCGTAGAAATCACAGGAGTACGCAAAAAACTCCTTTATCAAGCCGCTTTAGATCTTTCCTCTGCCAACGAATCACAATAACCCTGCAATCATTACCTAAAACAAAAGCTTTAAATTCAAAAAACGCTTAGATACGCAACAATAATTTCAAGCAATACCACGACACAATAAGCAGAAACATTCACCACAGTTTTTTGTTTTTACAGGATTAATTTTAATTTTCAAATATTTTTTATGAGAACTCCACTGCAAAATCAGCCATTTATGCTTGACTGCTTATATTAGCCATACATTACTTACTCTCATTCCTTTTACAATTCAGCTATAATGCTTGCTGAGTTGGTCAGGCAGTCGCTTTTTTACTTTGCAATATAAGTAAAACAGAGGAAAGTCCGGGCTCCAACAGGGCAAGGTACCAGGTAACGCCTGGGAGGTGTAAGCCTACGGAAAGTGCAGCAGAAAATAAACCGCCTATCTTTAGGGATAGGTAAGGGTGAAATGGTGCGGTAAGAGCGCACCGCGTGACTGGCAACAGGAGCGGCATGGTAAACCCTACCTGGAGCAAGATCAAATAGAGAAGCAGACGCGCTGCCTGCGCGGCTTCTGGGTAGATCGCTTGAGCCATAAGGTGACTTATGGCCTAGATGAATGACTGTCCTAGACAAAACCCGGCTTATCGACCAACTCACCTTTAAATTTATTAAATGCAGAGAGATTTATTTATGTTAGCCAGTATTCCTTCTCCAGACTCAACAAAAGTAATCCCCTCGTTACTGCATTTATGTCATGTACGTAGTTATCCCGCTAAAACAACTATTATTAGACCTGGTGATGTGGGTGACCGCCTACACTTTATTATTGATGGTTCAGTCAGTGTCTGTGCCGAAGATGATGACGGCCATGAGTTGATTCTAGCTTACCTAAATAAAAATGAATTTATTGGTGAGATCGGGGTATTCAGAGGCACAGAAATTCGAGAAGTGACCGTCAAAACCCGTGTTGCATGCAAGCTAGCAGAAATTGGCTATGATCGCTTACACCACGCCATTCATCATGAACTTAAAGAACATGCAACTGAATTACTAACCCTACTGGGCGAACAACTCGCTAGCCGTTTACTTACCACCAGTAGAAAATATTGTGATTTAGCGTTTATGGATGTTGAAGGCCGTGTTGCGCGTGCCTTATTAGATTTAACTAAAGAGCCTGATGCAATTACCCACCCTGATGGCATGCAACTACATATTACTCGTCAAGAAATTAGCCGTATTGTTGGCTGTTCCAGAGAAATGGTCGGCCGCATTCTTAAAGAAATGGAAAGCAAAAGCTTGATTTCAGCACATGGTAAAACCATTGTCGTTTTTGGCACACGTTAAGCTTACAAAACTTATGCGGCTACAAAAAAGGTAACCGCAATAAAATTCTTAGTCCTTAGCCAATAATTCACGCACCTGCTCATCCGCATGATAGGATGAGCGCACCATTGGCGCACTAGCGACTTGCTTAAAACCCATTTGCTTAGCTAAAACCGCATATTCATCAAACTCTGCGGGCGTAATATAGCGCTGTACAGCCAAATGCTCGGCACTAGGTTGTAAGTATTGCCCCAAAGTCAAAATCGAACATTGATGCTTACGTAAATCCTGCATAACCGCTAGCACCTCTTCTTTAGTTTCTCCAATTCCTAGCATAAGACCCGACTTAGTGGGAACCTCAGGTAAAATTTCATTGTATGCTTGTAACAAGTCTAAAGACTGCTGATAATCAGCACCAGGTCTAGCTGCTTTATATAAACGCGGAATAGTTTCTAGGTTATGATTAAATACATCAACAGGTGCTGCCTGTAATATACCTAAAGCTACCTCAACACGCCCTCTAAAATCAGGCACCAACACCTCTATTTTAGTTGTCGGTGACTGACTGCGAATTTCATTGATACAAGCAGCATAATGCCCCGCGCCACCATCCCTAAGATCATCGCGATCTACTGAAGTAATCACTACATATTTTAGTGCTAGTTGCTTAATGGTTTTGGCTAAATTTATCGGCTCTGCAACATCTAGCGGCAAAGGCTTACCATGTGCAACATCGCAAAAAGGACAACGCCTAGTACATAAATCCCCCATAATCATAAAGGTTGCCGTACCTAAGCTAAAACACTCATTTAAGTTTGGACAAGCTGCCTCTTCACAAACACTATGTAATTTATTCTCACGCAATATTTTTTTAATATGCGTAATATCTTGATTGCCTATTAATTTAACTCGAATCCAATCCGGTTTGCGCAAAATCGTCTCTCTAGGCTCAACTTTAATGGGGATTCTAGCTAATTTTTCTGCATTACGCTGATGTGTTGCAGGGGTTGCTCGTGAAGGAGCGGTAACGTTAGACATAAGATAGTATAAGTAAAAAAACTCGAAAAAATTAAAGACGCATTTTACTGAGAATGACTTCTAAAACTAGGAGGCCATAGCTTTAAATTTATGCGTATCATATATAAATAAACCTTATTGAACACACCCTTGCTTAAAATCACTCAAAGCATTAACAATAGCATTGACAACTGGCACTGCCAACTCATGCGTTTGTATCTCCACACCAAGCTCAGCCAACTGAGTAACCTGCAAGCCTTGATAACCACAAGGGTTTATATAAGAAAAAGGCTTCAGATCCATACAATTATTTAAGCTCAAACCATGGTAGCTGCAATTTTTTTTAATGCGTAAACCCACTGAACCTATTTTTTGGTCGCCAATATAAACGCCAGGAGCCTCAGGCTTAGCCAATGCATGCAAGCCATATTGGGCTAACGTATCTATCATGGACTGCTCTAGAATAGTGACCAGATCCCGCACACCTATTTGCAAACGCTTAATATCAATTAAGATATAGACAACCAATTGCCCGGGAGCATGATAAGTAATTTGCCCACCTCTATCAGCATTAACGACAGGGATCGCAGATGCCTGCAATAAATGCTCCGCCTTACCATTCAAACCTTGGGTAAAAACAGCGGGGTGCTCTACTACCCATATTTCATCAGTAGTATGCTCATCCCTGCTTAAAGTAAAGTCTTGCATTGCTTGCAAGCAATGCAAGTAGTCTTGCAAACCTAGTCGCCGCACTTTAATCTGCATACAAACCGACCTGTTGTATAAATACCTGCAATTCACCCTCTTCTAAGATGGCATCACTCTGCCATATAGGTAAGTCTGGCTTTAATTGCATTATTGCGGCCGCAAAAATACCACTCGCATTACGTTGCATATTACCTTGCTCATCCCATATTTTACAGTTATTAATACCACAACTAGGGGATTTATCTTTCAAAATTAACCCAGCAAGCGCATATTGATCAATAAACAATTGCGCATAAGTCATCATACGCTCAGTTAGATCAATCACTGGCTGAGTAGTACTTAATAAGCAAATTTTACTACCTTGTCGGTGCAGAGCAATTTTTGTGCGCGGCACACCTAACCCTATTTCCATTTCAGGGCAGACAGGGATAATATTAAAGCGTGTAGGCAATTCCTTCAGAAGTATTGCGCTGGCTTGATGCTCCCCATCATAGCGAACTTTATGCCCCAAAAGGCACGCACTGATGGCAATAGATTTTTTTTGAGTCATGACATCTAGAAAAACCTAGCTTATAAGGTCATCACTACATCAGGGCAGGCGGATAAATCCAAATAAATAGCATCTAATTGCGCTTTACTTTGGGCATTTATTTCTACAGTGACTGATACAAATTTCCCGCCTTTGCTCTCCCGTATTTTTATATCGACAGAGCTTGAATCTTCCACATGGCGACGCACAATCGCCACTACCTCTGCTTCCATTGTTGCAGTCTTTCTCCCCATTGCTTTAATAGGGAATTGGCAGGGAAACTCAAAGGGCGTTTCATGTTCTAGGTCTGTCATAATTGACTCAGCTTATAATCTTGAAATAATTGATACATAGTTTGCCATACTGGCCCTACCTGTCCCGTTCCTACAGGCTCATTATCTAAGCTAGTGACTGGCAAAATTTCACGAGTAGAACTAGTCAGCCATATTTCACTCGCCAACTGTAGTGCCTCTAATGAAATAACATCTTCTTGCACCACGACTTGATTAGCCCTCGCTAAATCAATAACCACATCACGAGTAATACCAGGCAAAATCTCATGTGTTTTTGGTGGCGTAATCAGCACGCCATCAATAACTGCAAACACGTTACTTGCGGCGCCTTCTGTTGCATAACCTTCTTTAATCAAAATAGCTTCTGCACAATCTTGCTCTACCGCTTGCTGCCTTAATAATACATTACCTAATAAAGCCGTTGCTTTGATATGGCATAACTGCCAACGGGTATCATCCAAAGTAACTGCTCTAACCCCCATTTCATGAGTAAAAGGTATAATAGCAGAACACATAACAAATAGGGTTGGCTCAACCTGCTCAGGAAATGCATGATCTCTTTTAGCTGCTATTCCGCGAGTCACTTGCAAATAAATATATTGCGCATCACCTTCAATTAATAAAGGCTCCAAAATATCCAGCCACTGTTGCTTATCATATGGCAAAGACAAACGTATCGCAGCCAGACTATTATTCAAACGCTCTAAATGCGCATCTAGACAAAATAACTTACCTGCATAAGCAGGAATAACTTCATAAACACCATCCCCAAACAAAAAGCCACGATCAAGAACCGAAACTTTTGCTGTTGACAATGGCAAATATTCACCATTTAAATAAACACTTTTATCTTGCATCATCTTATTTAAATAGCATCAATGCAGAATCGTAAGCACGCTGGAAAAAACCACCTTTTTCGACCGCATTCAGGGCAATCAGTGGTTTAGAGCTCACTATTTTATCGCGCAAAGTCACATTGACAGTTCCCAACTGGTCGCCTTGCTTAATAGGTGCCAAAATTTTCACATCAACGCTAGTGCTTGCCTGCATTTCTTTATAGTGCCGTCTGGAGATAGTCACATATAAATCTTCAGCCAAACCTAAATTGACATTTTCTTGCGCACCTTTCCAAACTCTTGCCGTCGTCAGTGCCGTACTAGCATCATATAATTTATGGGTTTCAAAAAAACGAAAACCATAATTCAATAGAGTCTGACTTTCATTGGCACGAGCACTTTTACTATTTGTCCCTAACACCACCGAAATAAGACGCATTTCCTGACGCTTAGCGGAAGCAACCAAACAATAGCCTGCCTCTTTGGTATGCCCTGTTTTTACACCATCGACAGACTCATCACGCCATAACAAAATATTACGATTTTTCTGAGTAATATTATTAAAAGTAAACTCTTTTTCTGCATCCCAATGATAATAATCTGGAAACTCACTAATCACGGCATGCGTTAAAATAGCCAAGTCACGAGCAGTAGTATAATGCTCATTAGGTACTGGTAAACCTGTTGCATTCATATAATGAGTACTACTCATACCTAAACGCTGCGCTTGTTGATTCATCATCTCTGCAAAAGTACGCTCATCACCCGCAATATGCTCAGCAATAGCCACACTAGCATCATTACCTGATTGAATAATAATACCTTTTAACAGGTTCTCCACGCTCACTTGTTTATTCACTTCAATAAACATTTTTGAGCCTGGGGTACGCCATGCGTTTTCACTCACAGTGACCATTTCATCAAGGCTTAAACGATTATTACTTAACTCACGAAAAGCAATATAAGCAGTCATGATTTTGGTCAAACTTGCTGGTGGCAATACGGTATCTGCATCACGCTCAGCCAAAACGCGCCCACTATTAAAATCTTGCAAGAAATAGCTACTTGCTGCCAAACGTGGCGGCGCAGGAATCAAGATCTCATTGGCAGCACGAACTTGTGCAACTGGCAGCAACAAGATCAATAAAAAGCTAACTTGTAAGAATTGTAAAAAATTAAACTGTATTTTTGAATGCATAAATAATGAATTTAAGCTTGAATATAAACGAGAAGGATTGAAAGACATCAATGTTTTCAAGAGAGTTACACCTCAACAGCGCAACTTAAATTAAGTAAAAAAATTATAACATGAGCTAATATTCTTTGCATTGTAGGAGAGACCTTTGGCCGCAAACTGAGTCTGAAAAGGTCGCGACTAAAGGCTCCTCCTACATGGAATTAAACTCTAATCGGTGACAAACTGAACTTGACTAATACCAATGCTCTGTAATTTTTTGCTTGCCGTATCAGCTTCTACAACTGAAGAAATCGGCCCAACTTGTACTTTATAAAAAGTAGTGCCTGCACGTTTGCTGGTCACGATTCGACTAGTCGTCAGTCGCAATTCCGCAACTTGTTGTTGTAACTTAATAGCATTTTCAGCTGAACCAAAAGCACCTATTTGCATATAAACCTGCTTAACAGTAGCAGGATTTGTATCACCTGCCTGCTCACCAGGTTGTACCGCTACCACTTCGACAAAACCAGTCCCTACTTTGTCTAACCCTAACTTAACAGCAACGGCATAAGATAAATCAATAATACGCTGCTCATGAAAAGGCCCGCGGTCATTCACTCGCACAATAACTTGACGCAGATTATGCAAGTTAGTCACCCGCACATAACTGGGAATAGGCAAGGTTTTATGTGCAGCAGTCATTGCGTACATATCATACTCCTCACCTGTTGCCGTCTTCTTTTGGTGAAATTTAGTACCATACCAAGACGCAATTCCTTGCTGCTTAAAGCCTATATTACTAGGCAAAACATGATAGGTCTTACCTAAAACTTGATAAGACTTTGGGTTGACAGATGCTGACCAAGGTTCATATTGAGGCACTGCATCAGGAATGGCTGCAATATCTACCGTATTATTTTCTGGCGTACCATCAACAATACTTTCAACAGGCGATTCTATAATAATTTTTTCTTGACTAGAACAAGCTACCAAAAATAGCGGCAATAAAAATAGACTAATCTTTTGCATTGGTACTCGCAATATATTGCTTTCTAATTGCCTCGCTCAATTGAAACACAGCCATCGCATAAAGTTTGCTATGGTTATAGCGAGTAATAACATAAAAATTATCCAGACCTATCCATAAATCATGTCCTTTTGCCTGTGTAAAGCTTAACAATTTAAGCGGCTGGTTATTAAGCATTTCTGCCGGCAGCTTGACTTGCATCGCTCTAAGTTGAGCCGCACTAAAGTCAGGTTTTAAACCTTTAGTTAAGGCTGGTTTATATTCCACTCCAGTAGCCGTAACAGGAAAAGCAATATCTTGCTTTGGCAGCCAGTGATGTTTTGCAAAATAGTTGGCAACGCTAGCAATAGAGTCAGCAGGGTTATGCCAGATATCTCGTTTACCATTCCCTTCAAAATCAGCAGCATAATGTCGGTAACTGCTTGGCATAAATTGTGGCATACCCATAGCACCCGCATAAGAACCAACTGGCTCAAGTGGATTCATTTTTTCTTCACGGCATAGCAACAAAAAATGCTCTAACTCACTGAGAAAAAATTTACTACGCTTTGGATATTCAAAGCCTAGCGTTGCCAAAGCATTAATAACCTTGTAGCCACCTGTCCGCGCACCATATAAAGTTTCAACACCAATAATAGCGACCATTATTTCTGCAGGTAAACCATACTGTTGCTGCATGGCAGTCAAACTCACTTTATTATCCTGCCAAAATTTAACGCCACCCTTAATACGTTTATCTTGTAAAAATATTTTGCGGTACTTATACCAAGGCATACCCTCTGCAGGACGCGTCATAGCAGCAATAATTTTTGGCTTAATAGTAACTGACTTAAACAACTGCTCCAACTCAGTACGTTCAAATTGATGCTCAGTCACCATTTTGCTAATAAATTTATCAACAGCGACTTTATTTTTTATGTCAGCCTGTGCAACAGCCCCTATGAGCGCAGATAAAAAAAACAACAAACCAATCAATAACTTATGCATAATAATATTGAGCATGTAATAGATAGAGTAAACAGAAGGTTAAACAACGTAGGTTGAGTTAGCTTATCTAGTGTAGCGCAGATAACGTAACCCAACGCCTGCAAAATAAATCACAAATAACTTGTTAAAACACGCAACTCATTCTGCCCAAAGACGATAATACTATTTTTTCTTTACATACAAATCAGTAATCGTCCCTGTGACCATTTCAGCAGCAAAGGCGAATGTCTCGGACAAAGTAGGATGCGCATGAATGGTCAAACCAATATCTTCTGCATCAGCTCCCATTTCCAAAGCCAACACGGCTTCAGCAATCAACTCACCTGCATTAGGCCCCACCATGCCAGCACCTAAAACACGTCCTGTTTCAGGGTCACATAATATTTTAGTTACCCCTTCACTACGACTTAAGCTTAAAGAGCGGCCACTTGCCGCCCAAGGAAACGCACCTTTATCGTAGGCAATGCCTTGCTCTTTCGCTTCAATTTCGGTCAAACCCATCCATGCAATTTCAGGGTCAGTATAGGCAACCGATGGAATCGTTAAAGCATCAAAAGCTGATTTATGACCCGATATAACTTCTGCAGCAATTTTACCTTCATAAACCGCTTTATGCGCCAGCATTGGATTACCAACAATATCGCCTATCGCATAAATATGCGGCACATTGGTTTTCTGTTGTTTATCAACCGCAATAAAGCCACGCTCATCAACATTAACGCCTGCATTTTCAGCACCAATGAGCAAACCATTCGGTTTACGGCCAATAGCAATCAGTACCTTATCGAACACTTCTGCATCAGGCGCTTTATCACCCTCAAAAGTGACTTTAAGACCATCATCTTGTGGCTCAATACTTTGTACTTTAGTTTTTAACCAAATATTTTTGTATTGCTTTTTAATACGTCGCTGTAATGGCGTTACTAAATCTTTATCACAGCCAGGAATGATCTGATCCATTAATTCCACAACACTGATTTCTGAACCCAATGCATGATAAACCGTTGCCATTTCCAAGCCAATAATACCGCCCCCAACAATCAATAGTTTTTTGGGTACATCTTCTATTTCTAAAGCATCGGTCGAATCCATCAAACGCGGATCGTCATTAGGAAATACGGGGATCTTGTTAACCTGTGAACCAGCTGCAATAATAGCACTATCAAAAGTAATCGTTTGCGTACCCGCTTCGCTAGTTACTTCCAAGGCATTTGCTGTGGTAAATTTACCTAAACCTTGCACAACAGTTACTTTACGTTGCTTAGCCAAACGCGCTAAGCCACCTGTTAAAGTATTAGTAATCCCTTGCTTCCATTCGCGAATTTTATCCAAGTCAAATTCGGGTTTACCGAAACTTAAGCCATGACTTTCAAAAGCATCTGCTTCATGTACTAGCTGTGCAACATGTAATAAAGCTTTGGAAGGAATGCAACCCACATTCAAGCAAACTCCACCTAAGACAGGGTATTTTTCCACCAAAACAACTTGCTTACCTAAATCAGCAGCACGAAATGCAGCCGTATAACCACCAGGACCACCCCCTAAAACCAAAACTTCCGCATGTATTGTATCTGTCATATTCTTGCTCCCTACAGTAACAAGCGACGGATATCGCCCAAGTATTTAATTAAAGTTGACATAAAACGTGCACCTTCAGCACCATCAATAACACGGTGATCGTAGGTTAAATCTAATGGAAGCATCAATTTAGGTTCAAATTCAGTACCATTCCATACAGGCTGCATAGATGATCTAGTCACACCCAAAATGGCAACTTCTGGCGCATTAACAATCGGTGTAAACGATTTACCACCAATACCACCAAGACTAGAAATGGTAATACAGCCTCCACGCATATCTTCTGGCAATAACTTACCATCGCGGGCTTTGATGCTTAACTCCGATAAATCACGCGTTAGCTCGGCAATCCCTTTTTTATCCACACCTTTAAGCACTGGTACTACTAACCCATTAGGCGTATCCACGGCAATACCGACATTAAAGTATTTTTTCAGAATGATCGACTCACCATCAGCTGATAAAGAACTATTAATATTAGGAAACTGCTGCATCGCTGCAACCAAGGCTTTAACAATAAAAATTAGCCCAGTCACTTTAATATCTGCCGATTTATCAGCATTAAGTGCCTTACGAAATGCTTCCATTTCAGTAATATCAGCCTCATCGTGATAAGTTACCATGGGTAAGTTCAACCATACCCGGCTCATATTTTTGCCAGTCAGGCGTTTAATTTTACTTAGTTTTTGCTCTTCAACATCACCAAACTTACTAAAGTCAACCGCAGGAATCGGCGGTATGCCCGCACCACCTTGTACAGGGGTACCAGTTACCATTACCTGTTTGACAAAGTTTTTAACATCATCTTTTAAAATACGGCCTTTACGTCCACTGCCTTGCGTAACCAGGCTTAAATCAATCCCTAATTCACGAGCAAATAAACGTACACTTGGTGTTGCATGTGCTGACTTACCTGATTGCGGCACACTAGAACTAGTCACTATCGTAGTTGTGGAAACGGATTGCTTCGCAGCTGGAGCAGCCACAACAAGTTTTGCTTCAGCTTTAGCCAGCTCAGCAACTGCCACTTCGGACTGTACTTCCAAAGTAATAATCAAAGCGCCTTCCGAAACTTTATCGCCTACTTTAACAAATACGTCTTTAACGATACCTGAGTCAGTTGATGGTAGATCCATACTCGCTTTATCAGTTTCCAAAACAGCCAAGGTCTGTTCTTTAGTAACGCTATCTCCTGTCTGAATCAAAACCTCGATAACATCAATATCAGCGACATCACCAACATCAGGCACTTTTACTTCAATGACACTGACAGTAGCAGGGGCGCTAACAATAGATTCTGCAACAACTGCTGGCATTTCAATTTTAAGGTCTTCGTCAGTCTTTGCTGCATCACTCAGAACTGCTTCACCAGTGGCTTCAACAGTCACGACTAATGAGCCTTCCGATACCTTATCACCAACACTAACATGCACGGCAGTGATGGTTCCCTCAGCACTAGAGGGCAAATCCATACTGGCTTTATCAGTTTCCAATACTGCCAGTGTTTGCTCTTCAGTTACCTTATCGCCAACTTTCACCAATACTTCAATGACATCAATATCAGCAACATCACCGACATCTGGCACTTTCACTTCTGTTAATAGAGTCATAATTTGTTCTTTTGTTAGGTTAACCAAGGCGCAATAATTTCAGGGTTAATATTATATTTAGCAATTGCCTCATCTATTTTTGCTGCATCGAATTCACCTTTATCTGCCAAGCTCTTCAATGCAGTAACCGTAATATGATAACGATCAACTTCAAAGAAACTACGCAATTGCTCACGGGTATCTGAACGGCCAAAGCCATCTGTACCAAGCACTGTATAATCAGCATTAACGTAAGGACGAATCTGTTCGGCAAAAGCACGAATATAATCAGTTGCAGCAATCACTGGAATATCAGCTTTAGTAATACATTTTTCTACATGTGCAACACGTGGTTTAGCTGTTGGATGTAATCTATTCCAACGTTTAACAGACTGGCCTTCACGCGCTAGCTCAGTAAAACTAGGACAACTCCATAGATCAGCTTCAACAGCCCACTCTTCCTTCAGTAGGTCTGCAGCAGCCATCACTTCACAGAAAATGGTACCAGAGCCTAGCAATAATACTTTAGGCGCTTTCTTACGACTAATACCAGACTGAAACAAATACATCCCTTGCAAGATATCCTGTTCAACCCCTTCCGGCATTGGCGGCTGGTCATAATTTTCATTCATGACCGAAATATAATAGAAAATATCTTCTTGCTCAGCATACATGCGACGCAAACCATCTTGCACAATAACGGCTAACTCATAAGCAAACGTTGGATCATAAGAAATACAGTTAGGCACTGTTGCCGACATCAGGTGACTATGCCCATCTTCATGCTGCAAGCCTTCGCCATTCAAAGTAGTTCGCCCAGCGGTACCCCCTAATAAGAAGCCGCGCGTACGTTGATCCGCAGCAGCCCAAATTAAATCACCAACCCGCTGAAAACCGAACATTGAATAGTAAATAAAGAAAGGAATCATCGGTACGCCATGCGTTGAATAAGCAGTTCCCGCTGCAATCCAATCACATAATCCACCTGCTTCATTAATCCCTTCTTGTAACACTTGCCCCGCTTTATCTTCTTTGTAGAACATCAGTTGTTCTGCATCTTGCGGTGTATACAGCTGCCCTACTTGCGACCAAATACCTAATTGACGGAACATACCTTCCATACCAAAGGTACGTGATTCATCAGGCACGATTGGCACAATACGCTCACCAATTTTTTTATCTTTTACCAAAATATTTAAAATTCTGACAAACGCCATAGTAGTAGAAATGCCGTGCCCTGCTTTTGTCCCATCCAAGATCGCTTGAAATGCACTTAATTCAGGAATTTCCAAAGCATCTGCCTTTTGGCGGCGCACAGGAATATTGCCTCCTAAAACAGCTCTGCGCTCTTGCATATACTTTAATTCCTCCGAGCCTTCGGCAAACTTCAAATAAGGCAAGCTTTCTAATTCATCATCTTTAACTGGCAACTGCCAACGATCACGAATATCGCTGATAGATTGCATACTCATTTTTTTCTGCTGATGACTGGTATTCTGCGCTTCACCCGAATCACCCATACCATAACCTTTAATAGTTTTGGCTAGGATGACTGTGGGCTGCCCAGTATGCTGTACAGCAGCTTGATAAGCAGAGAAAACTTTAATCGGATCATGGCCACCACGATTCAAGCCCCAAATATCTCTGTCGGTATACTCTTCAACTAAAGACTTTAATTCTGGCGTGTTAAAGAAATACTCACGCACATAAGCGCCATCTTTGGATTTAAAGTTTTGGTATTCACCATCCACACATTCCATCATGCGCTTCATCACTATACCTTCTTTATCTTTGGCTAACAGCGCATCCCAATGCCTACCCCAGATAACTTTGATAACATTCCAGCCGGCACCACGAAAGCTACCTTCTAATTCTTGAATAATTTTGCCGTTACCACGCACAGGTCCATCAAGACGCTGTAGATTACAGTTAACCACAAAAATAAGGTTATCCAGATTTTCTCTACCTGCCATGGTAATGGCACCCAACGTTTCTGGCTCATCGGTTTCACCATCACCCAGAAAAGCCCACACCTTACGTTCTTCAGTTTGCGCCAACCCACGACTTTGCATATAACGCATAAAACGAGCTTGGTAGATCGCCATAATGGGACCTAAGCCCATAGAAACTGTTGGAAATTGCCAAAAGTCAGGCATTAACCAAGGATGTGGATAGGAAGACAAACCATTGCCCCCCACTTCTTGACGAAACTGATCCATCCTCTCATCAGAAAAGCGGCCTAATAAATAGGCGCGCGCATAATCTCCAGGGCAAGAATGCCCCTGTACGAAAATCATGTCCCCACCACGCTGATCAGTCGACGCATGCCAGAAATGGTTATGACCAATATCATAAAGCGTTGCCGCTGAAGCGAAACTAGCAATATGCCCACCCACATTGGTTGTTTTATTGGCTCTTAACACCATCATCATGGCATTCCAACGCACATAAGAGCGAATCTTACGTTCTATGGTGGTCATACCAGGATATTTAGGTTGCTGCTCAACAGGAATAGTATTGATATAAGCAGTGGTCGCACTAAAAGGAATATCAGCACCTGTTTGCCTTGCCATTTCAACCAGCTGTCCGATAATAAACTGGACACGCTCATTTCCATCTTGTTCTTGAATAGAGCTGAGAGCCTCTAACCATTCTTTTGTTTCTTCCGGATCGATATCAAGCTGATCTAATTTATTGGCATTCAAACCATTGTTCATCCCATACTCCTGCGACTTTATTAGTGCCTATTGCAGCACCATAAATACTGCTTTTACCTAAAATTAAGAAAGGATGTGAGAAATGATAAATACACAGATTTATCTTTCATCACATCCTTGAGAATTTTTTGTTCTTAACATCCTGTGCGTAGGTTCAAATTTATTAAGCTTAACTACTTATCATTTAAATAATTTCAAACCCACAAATTTATAGGATCAACTATCTTTTTGCGTTAGAAACTGCTTCTTTAGCAAGTGCAGTCACTGCATCCCAGTCTTTATTTTTGACTGCATCAGCAGGCACCAACCAAGACCCCCCTACACAAGCTACATTTTTCAGTGCCAAGTAGTCGTTATAATTAGCGGGTGAAATACCACCTGTTGGGCAAAAAGTAATGTGTGGAATAGGACCCGCAATCCCTTTTAATAGTGGAATACCACCCGCAGCTTCTGCAGGAAAGAATTTAAAATGATCTAAACCATATTCCATACCTGTCATCAGTTCAGAAACCGATGCAATACCAGGAATCAAAGCAATTTCACTATGATTAGCAGCCTCTAAAAGCTTAGGTGTTAACCCTGGGCTAATAGCAAAAACAGCACCAGCATCAGCCACTGCTTTCAATTGTTCAGGTGTTGTAATCGTGCCTGCACCCACTATAGCACCTTCAACTTCCTGACTAATCGCTCTAATAGAGTCCATCGCCGCTTCTGTACGTAGGGTAATTTCTAATACTTTAATACCACCAGCCATCAATGCTCTTGCCAAAGGCACTGCATCAGCAGCATCTTGAATTACCATAACAGGCATAACAGGTGAGGCATTTAAAACTTCAGAAGGTTGAACTTTCCAGTTATTGATAGTCATATTATTTTTATTAAGTAAGTTTTTAGTTAAATTAAGAAATGGGGACGGATAAAAAGACCAGCAAATTGTTCAACTTAACCATTCCCATTCCTAAGATACTGTTATTTATTCACGCGACAATACAGGTTTTTCTCATCAAATAAATTAGTAGCCCCTGTTTCTGCTGATGAAGCTCCCATACGGAAAGCACCGAACATTTCGCGCCCCATTCCCCAATGATGATCTTGAGCGCCATTGGGTGCTGCTTTACGCGCAGCGAACTCAGTCGCATCAACCAAAGCATTGACATCACCTGTTTGTGTGTTCAGGCTAATGATATCGCCATCACGTACTTTCGCTAGTGGCCCACCATCTTCACATTCTGGGCACATATGGATAGCAGAAGGAACTTTCCCTGAAGCACCTGACATACGCCCATCCGTTACAATAGCCACTTTAAAACCTCTATCTTGTAAAGAACCTAATAATGGCGTTAACTTATGTAGTTCAGGCATACCATTAGACTTTGGCCCCTGATAGCGTAATACGATAATAAAATCGCGTTCTAAATCACCACGATGAAAAGCAGATACCACATCATTTTGATCATCAAACACCAATGCCGGCGCCTCAACCACTTGATGCTCCTCAGCAACCGCAGATACTTTAGAAATACCACGCCCTAAATTACCTTGCATCACATGCAAACCACCGCTAGCAGCAAAAGGCTTCTCAATTGAACCAATAACTTCAGTATCTAAAGAAACAACCGGGCCTTCTTCCCATATTAACTGCCCATTATCTATGCGCGGCTCTTGTGAATAACTGTTCATACCACGCTCATTAGCAACAGTCAGCACTTCTTCATGTAAATAACCGCCTTTTAATAGCTCAGAAATCAGTACCCCCATACCTCCCG
Source organism: uncultured Methylomonas sp. (assembly GCA_964640895.1). Classification (GTDB taxonomy): domain Bacteria; phylum Pseudomonadota; class Gammaproteobacteria; order Methylococcales; family Methylomonadaceae; genus Methyloprofundus. The sequence continues at coordinate 4,984 of CAZXJK010000003.1, read as the reverse complement.
CTGCTTGAAAATGATTGATATCGGCTTGACCATTTGGATAAACACGCGCCAACAAAGGCACCGCATGCGACAATTCATTAAAATCATCCCAATTCACTTCAATTCCTGCGGCACGTGCAATAGCAACGATATGCATAGTGTGGTTAGTTGAACCACCTGTTGCCAACAATCCCACAATCGCATTAACAATCGCTTTTTCATCAATAACGCGACCTAAAGGACGATAATCATCACCTAAAGCCGTGAACTTCAAGACTTGTCGAGCTGCCTCTTTCGTCAATTCATCACGCAACGGTGTATAGGGATTAATGAATGAGCTACCTGGAAGGTGCAAGCCCATGATCTCAACCATCATCTGGTTACTATTCGCCGTACCATAGAAAGTACAAGTACCTGGACTATGATAAGACTTAGATTCGGATTCTAATAATTCTTTACGGCCAATTTTACCTTCCGCATACAGCTGGCGAGTAGCCGCTTTTTCTTTATTGCTAATGCCACTAGGCATAGGTCCTGACGGTACGAATACTGCAGGTAAATGTCCAAAACTTAAAGCACCTAATAATAAACCTGGCACAATTTTGTCACACACCCCTAAATATAAGCCACCATCAAACATATCATGACTTAAACTAATAGCCGTCGACATAGCAATCACATCACGACTAAACAAAGACAGCTCCATACCTGGCTGACCTTGGGTAATTCCATCACACATGGCAGGTACGCCACCAGCAAACTGAGCAACACCACCCGCTTCTTTAATAGCCGCTTTAATTAAAGCTGGTGAATCCTTATAAGGCTCATGTGCTGATAACATATCATTATAAGAAGAGATAATGGCTATATTTGCCTTCTTATCCGCTGTTAAATCTGCTTTTTCACCTGGACTACATGCAGCAAAACCATGCGCCAAATTACCACAAGCTAATTTACCTCGGTGTGGTCCTTGCGTAGCCGCCTTATCTATATGTTTCAAATAAAGCGTACGTACTTCAAGACTACGCTCTATGATTTGCTGAGTGACTTTTTCTACTACTGCATGCATTTTATTTTCTTCCTCTAAAGCTTAGGAATGAAGATTCAATAATACCCAAGTCTGACTTGCCTTTTGGTTACACAGCCGCGCCAGAAACACAGTTGCGTAGCCAGCTATGCGCCTATGTTTCTAACACGACTGTGTAACCAAAATCCTGCGTCATACTTTCGGGTATTATTAAATCCTCATTCCTTAGGGACGTGAACGATATCAACAAATATAATTAATTGGTCAGCTAAAATTAAGTAACTGTTAAAGTCACAAAAAACTATTCTGGCAATTTAGTTCGATTATATCGGGACTATGTTTATTTCAATCGTTCCTAAGTTACAAGTAAACACTTTATCCAGTTAATTTACCCTCTAATCGGGCTATATCCTTGCCATTATACAACATCATAAGCATAAGCAACAATTATCCGCTAGAGCATTATTGATCAATACTCCCTACTCAATTAAAGGTCATGTATAAATAAAACCTTCCTGTTGAAGTTTCTTTTCCCTCAAAATTTGATTACCAATAGCAAAAAAACAAACTAATCCTCCCAAACACGCCCATCACGAGCCAATAACTCTGCCGCCGCATCAGGCCCCCAGGAGCCAGCAGAATATGCTTTAGGCGCATCTTGTATATCAGCCCACGCATTTTGAATCGAATCAATCCAAGTCCAAGCCTGCTCTATCTCTTCACGACTAATAAATAAAGTGGAATTACCCCGCATGGCCTCTAACAATAGTCGCTCATAAGCATCGACAATATGCTTATCTTTAAAGGCTTCTGAAAAACTTAAATCCAGTTTAGTTTGTTGAACCTTAATATGTTCATCAATCCCAGGAATTTTATTTAAAATTTCGACATTAACCCCTTGATCAGGATGCAAGCGGATCTTTAGCTTATTCGCAGGCAACTCTGCAAAGCTATCTTGAAAAATATTATGCGGCAACTGCTTAAACTGAATGGTAATTTCAGACTGTTTAGCAAACATCCTTTTGCCAGTACGCATATAAAAAGGCACGCCTGCCCAGCGCCAGTTATCAATATCAACACGTAATGCCACAAAAGTCTCGGCACTACTTTCCGTATTTGCCCCTTCTTCTTCGGTATATCCAGGTACCGTAGCACCCTTGATACTGCCAGCAGCATACTGACCACGCACCGTTTTTTCCCTAACATTTTCTGTGGTAATAGGGCGTAAATCCTTTAAGACCTTTATTTTTTCATAATGAATATTCTCTGCATCTAAACTAACAGGCGGCTCCATCGCAATAAAAGTCAAAATTTGCAACAAGTGATTTTGCACCATATCCCGCATTTGCCCTGTTTGGTCGTAATACCCCCAGCGCCCTTCGATACCCAGATCTTCGGCCACGGTAATCTGAATATGATCAATGGTATTATGATCCCAGTTAGTAATAAACAAAGCATTAGCAAAACGCAAGGCCAGCAAATTTAAAACAGTTTCTTTCCCCAAATAGTGATCAATGCGGCACACTTGGTCACCAGTAAAAACCTTAGCCACTTGATCATTAATTTCTTTAGAAGACGCTAAATCATAGCCAATAGGCTTCTCCATCACCATGCGTGATTCTGCTGTTAAAGCTCCTGACACCTGCAAGCCCTGACACACATTTTTAAACAAAAATGGCGGCACCGAAAAATAGCTAATCATCACTCGACTTTCTTTATCAACTAGCTTACTTAACTGTTGATATTCCTCAGGTTGGGTTAAATCCATTTGCAAATAACTCATCCGCGCCGTAAAACGCCGCCATACATCTATATCTCTAGGACAGGGTAAATATTTTTCCAAACAAGTATTGGCCGCATCAATCAATAAAGTAGCCCCTCCCGCAAAACGATCAATACCAATAATTTTGGTATCAGGCTCTAATAAATCAGCTTTATCCAGCTGATATAAACAAAGCAGTAGTTTACGGGTAGACAAATCACCGAGCACCCCGAAAACCACCAAATCACAAGGTTTAAAAGTTTTTTTATTCTGCATGACTGCACCCAAAAGAAATAATTAATCAACACCAGCTTAACTTAAGGCTCTAGCTCTTAAAAAAGATTGCTCAGATAAAGCACTCCACTGGGTTACTTGCGTTCTAAATTGGCTAAAAGAGTCATAAATTTTCTGCGCCAGAGGATCTTTACTCGCCACTTCCAGCACCACCTCTTCAGAAAGTTGTTTTAACTTTAGCAATACATCATCAGGTAATGGCATTAGCTTAACGCCATGCTTATTAACCAAAGTATCTAAAGCCTGATTATTACGCGCCGTATAATTCGAAATCATATCCATATTAACCGCCTTGCAAGCCGCCATCACGATACTCTGCAAATCATCAGGCAATTCATTAAATGCCTGCTTATTAATCATCGCTTCCATGGTCGAGCCAGGTTCATGCCAACCTGGATAATAATAAAATTTAGCCACTTTATGAAAACCAAATGCCAAATCATTATAGGGTCCAACCCATTCAGTCGCATCAATGGCACCTGATTGCAAAGACGTAAATAACTCTCCACCTGGCATATTAACTGTTGTGCCTCCTGCTCTACGTAGCACTTCACCACCCAAGCCAGGAATACGCATCTTTAGTCCTTTCAAATCTGCAACTGATTTAATCTCCCGATTAAACCAACCCGCCATTTGTACGCCAGAATTACCAGCCGCTGCCGGAATCAAATTAAAAGGCGCATACAATTCACGCCATAACTCCATGCCACCGCCATAATATAACCAGGCATTCATTTCTTGAGCCGTTAAACCAAAGGGTACCGCCGAAAAAAACTGGGTTGCTTCCGACTTACCCTTCCAATAATAAGCGCCTGAATGCCCCATTTGTGCAGTCCCTTTAGAAACCGCATCAAACACTTCAAAAGCTGGCACCATCTCATTAGCCCCGTAAACCTTTACTTTAATCCGGCCACCGCTCATTTCATTAATCATTTTAGCCAGCAAATTTGCCCCAGTGCCTAAGCCAGGAAAATTTTTAGGCCATGCAGTCACCATTTTCCAGCGAAACTTTGCTTTTGCATGCACGATACTTGGAGCAACCAATGCCCCTCCCGCCACTACCACGCCTACACCTGCTTTATTAATAAAATCACGTCTTTTCATATTGGCCCATCCTAATTTTCAAGTTGCATCATTTTACCTGAATCAAGCCAGCTTATGCATTGTATAGTTTGCCTTAAACTTAATCCCCCCCTAACACTCCACTTGCAAACTTTATTTTTACTTCACGCCATCCACAAAAAAAGAACACCTCACAATAATATCAACCTACAAAACATGCTAGCTAAAGACATGGAAGCGCACTCCCTTTAAGTTTGTGCAACACAACAACAAGAACTCACAGGCAATTGATATTATTAAATATATAGCAGGAATACCTTGTTTTTTTTTGTAAAAAACAATATCTTTCCATTAAGCTTAGGGGTATCCTACAAGTAAAGTAGAGGCGATAATTACTTTAGAGACATGATGAACTAATCAACATTATCAACACCTAATTAGGAAGGCATTATGAATACAGCAGCAATAGATTTAGATATGCTGAATGAATTATTTGAAAATCAAAAAAAACTTGATGCAGCTTTCAATTTGAGTTTTGATGACGACCTCTTCCTAGATAGCCTTACACCCGATGATAGGCCAAAAACTAGCCACCGACAAAACACACGAAACATCAATACCAACAAAAAAATGACCTTTAAGATTGAGGATCCTGCTGCTACACAAAAAACTCGCGGCTTAGCTTATATTGTCGTACCTGTAGCTGTTGAAATAGCAGCCATATCATATAGCATCATTCATTTCACCTGATTTAAAAATCTAGTCTCTCGAAAGCATCCTTCTTAGCAAGGAAAAGGGGGCAGCACTAGGCTGTCGAAATATAGCATCAAATTTTTAAATTCTTATAAAATTCAATGACT
>CAZXJK010000002.1:0-38563 GCA_964640895.1 uncultured Methylomonas sp. | reverse complement strand
GCTATGTACTTGAATTTCATGCCGATTGAATTGGTGAAATATTCAGGGGGTATGGTGTGGGGAGTCATTAGTTTTGCGAGAATAAGGGGATAAAACGAATAATTTATGAAATTAAAGGAACGCCAGAGAATTAAAGGGGTGGAGAGTTTTTTGTTTTTTGTGTTTTGTTTTTTTTTAGTTTGCGAAAAAATAACAAAACTGTGTTTTTTTGATTTTTCGTCATATACTTTGCGAATTTTAAACGCGATTGAATTGGCGTTTAAAATTCGTTTAAAAATCGTTTAAATATCGTGTCCGTTCCAAATTACCTTTCCAACAATTATGATTTTATCTGTGTTGTCTTTGGGGATGGTTTCTTTCTCATATATTTTATTGTCGCTTATTATATTGATAGAACCGTCAAAATTTTGTTGAATTCGTTTTACTACTAAGTGACCATCGTTCTTTATTATATAGATAGAGTCATCTGTGATTTTGTTTATTCTGGTGTCTATCAACAATATATCGCCGTCACTTATGGTTGGTAGCATTGAGTCTCCACGGGCTTTAATTGTTGCCAGTTGGTTTTTATTCAGTTTTTTTTCAGTTATCCAATCGCTTCTAAAGGCGATCTGGCTTATCTTTTCTTCATATTCTACTAAACTGCCGTGTCCTGCTGATGCTTCTACGTTATAAAGTGGTACCAGGGTGTAATCTGGTAGGTTTTTTGATTCGTGAACATCTATAGTTATCTCGTTGGAATCTTGCAGCAGCATTTCCCCTTTACCACTGAGCAACCAACTTACATTAACACCTAATTTATCCAATCCAATTAAAGTTTTTCCACCAGGCGTTGTTTTCCCGTATTCATTTTGCTGGTATCCACTTACAGTGGATCCAATTAATTTAGAAAAATCAGGCTGACCCATTTTAAAATGCCCCCTAACTTGTTTTAATCTGTTTGATAAACCGTCTAAATTATGTTCCACCTGAGCCTCCAAAGGTGTGCGCGGATGTGCAACCTTTTATTAAATGTTCTACCATTCATTTTTTTCTTTATTATTCATGTATTTAAAAAAATAAGTGTATAAATATTTTTAAAATTTGGTTGCACACTTAAATAAAGGTTTACAACACTTTATAGTTGGTCTATAGTAAACCCATGATCAAAAATAAACAGTCAAAAAAAGCCAGTAATTCAGACTGGCATTCAGCCGATATTGTTGCCGAATTGCGTAAAGCCGGCTGGACTTTACGGGGTCTTAGTCGTAGTTATGGCTTATATCCGACCGCACTCTCTCAAGGCTTATTAAAACCTTACCCTAAAGCGGAAGCGCTTATCGCTAAAGCCATTGGTGTTAAGCCTTGGGAAATCTGGCCTAGCCGTTACTTAGTTAGTACTGATAAGCAGGGCAATACCTTTGGTGTTTCTAACCGTAAGCGGGGCCGTATAGCTGGTAAGAAATATGATACAGCAGAGAAAAAATCCTGCAACGTAAAAAATAAAGCGACGGCTTGATATGCGCCAGGTTAAAGACACCTATACCTTAGACATCTTCGATTTGCCTACGCCTGACGTGGTGATTCCTGGTGATTCTCAGTATGCGCGTGAAGTGTCTGAGACTGTGAGCTTGATACTGGGAGATTCGGGGTTGAAAGACCGTTATGAAATCAGTTCCGCTGTTAGTCGCCTGGCGGATAAAGATGTTAGTAAACATATGCTGGATGCGTATTGTTCTGCGGCAAGGAATGACCATCCTTTACCGTTTTGGTTAGCACCTATTTTAGAGAGTGTTTGTGTGAGCCGTCGGTTAACGGATTGGTTAGTGAATAAGCGCGGTGGTCGAGTAGCTTATGGGGGTGATGCTTTGGATGCTGAAATTGGTAAATTACAGCAAATGAAAAAACAAATGCAGACGGAAATTAATCAGCAAATTCACCGCTTGGAAAAAATGAAAGGTGGTTCTTCATGATTGATGAAAAAGAACGACTTAACAATCTATTAGGATTCTGAATGGGTAAGGAAACTATATTTGAAAATGATCTTTTAACAGCGCGACAAATTTCCGATGCTCTAGGTGTTACTAGATATACGATCAGTAGAAGAATTAAAAAAGAAAACATACATGTTACCCAAAAACGCATTAATGGAGGAATAGCAAACTTAGTCGCCTTCAACGACCTACCACCCGATTTAAAAGCCGCTGTGCAACTCAAACACGGGCAAAGAGAACGGCCTGTTGTGTCTGAAAAAGTACAAGCGTTACTGGATGCAGAGGAAGAAACGCGTGAGCAACCGATACAGCACACGGTGGATTGGTCGCATTATGATCAAAAAACAGAGGCGCAAAAAGGCAAGGCGGCTAAGAAGCTGGTTATTTTGCGAGAATTAAAATTGTTACTGGATTATGCCGGTGAGAAAAAGAAAGTCACCGAGACTATGCAGCGGATAGCGGACAGGCATGAAATGAGTGTTAAAACTCTGAATAACTGGTGGTATGGGCGTAAAGGCAAGCCAGGGGTTATTTATTTTGATGAAATGGATTGGCCAGCGGTGCTGGTTAATTGCCATACAGGGCGCAGACCTAGCGGGGCATTTAGTCAGGAAGCTTTTGATTGGTTTAGCTCTTTTTATCTGCACAGAAGCCAGCCTTCATTAAAAGACAGCTATCGGCGGACTGAAGAGAGAGCGGCGGCTGAGGGTTGGGTTATGCCTTCTGAGCGAACCATGGAACGTTATATAAACGATCAGATTAGTGCGTTTAGTCGGGTGTTTTTTCGTGAAGGTGAAGTTGCGGTGCGTAAACTGCACCCTTTTCAACACCGGGATAAAACCTGTTTTAAAGCGGGCGAGGCTGTGACGGGTGATGGTCTTAAATTTGACCGTGTGTGGGTTGAATTTCCTGATGGGGAGATTATTAACACGGCTACCGGCTGGTTTTGGCAAGATATTTACAGCGGTAAGATTTTGGCCTATCGGCTTGATAAAACTGAAAATACGGATGTTTTTCGTTTGGCTACTTATGATTTAACCGCGCTGTGTACGCCTTATTATGTGCAAGTGGATAACACGCGGGTGGCCGCCAATAAAGCCATGACAGGGCAATCGAAAGGGCGTTATCGGTTTAAAAACTTACCGACTGACCCGATGGGGATACTTTTGCATTTAGGGATGGATGTGCATTTCACCAACCCGGATCATAAGGTTTCTAACCCTGGGGTAAAACCGATTGAAAGAGCGTTTGGTATTGGCGGTATTCATGACAAAGTGGCGACTAACCCGCAATTAAGAGACCGTGGGTTTAGTAGGAAAACGGCTATTCCCTTTGATGAGTTCAGGCAGATCGTGGCGGATGAAGTGGTCCGACATAACGCGCAGAAAAAAAGGCGTTCCGATGTTTGCCAAGGGATTTACAGCTTTGATGAGGCCTTTGCGCGGAGCTTTGCTACTGCCGCTCCTAGGATATCATCAGAAGAACAGCGTCGATTATTATTAAAAATGCCTGAGCAAGTGAGAGCGGCTAAAGATAATGGGGTGATTAGTATCAAAGCCGGGCGCAGTAGTTCAGGTAGAAACCGTTATTACTGTGATGAATTGATTGAATTTGGTGGGCAAGAATTAGTGGTTTTTTATGACCCACAAAACCTGCACGGCAAAGTGAATGTTTACAGTTTAGATAACCGCTATTTATTTGATGCTGAATGGATGCCGAGTGTGGCTTTTAATGACCAGGGGGATTCTAGAGAATACTTTAAAAACGACCAGAGGCGACGTAAATCAGCCAAATTGATGGCACAGGCAGAACGACGCATGGATAACCTGGATTTACAGAAGTATGCACCTGAAAAACGGGCGGCTGAAATGCCGAGTGCCGATGTGATTACCGGAAAATTTGAAAACACCTTGAAGGTACCTGAAGCGGTATCCGTGGATGAAAAAACAGGGGAAGTAGTGAATGCAGAAAAGTTATTTGGAAAAGCAGCTGAACAAATGGAGGCCGCATTACAACGAAAACTAGCAGAAGAGATATAAGCCTGCCCTTTGCAGAGGGCAGGATTAAAAGCAAGTCCTAGGACTTAACACACAAGAGGATTATAACACATGAATAATGTAGTGAATATGACAACAGCAGAAGAGCAACCCAGTAACGAGTCTGACAAATTACGCGAGAAGATTCGCTCAGAGATGGAACAGTATGGCCTTAGCCAGCCCGAAGTTTCAAAGGAGTCGGGGGTTGATCGACAAGGTTCGAGTAAATTCAATCAATGGCTGAATGGCGTTTATAAGGGCAATAATGAGAATGTAGAAAAGCAATTAAAGCTGTGGCTGGAAGAGCGTCATGAGCAACAGCGACAGATGCAGGAAATGCCTAAAGCGCCTGCTTGGGTTAAAACACCGACAGCGGCCAAGATTCACCATACCTTGACTTATGCGCAAATGTCGGGCGTTTCCTGCTGTGTGTTTGGTGGTGCTGGCGTGGGTAAAACCTTAACCTGCGAGCATTACCAAGAAAACCATAACAATGTTTGGATTGTTACTGCATCCCCTGCTGCATCTACTTATCCTGCCAGTCTTAAGCGGATTGCCAAAGCGGTTGGTTTACGCGGTGGAGCGAATAGAGCCGCTGACCTGGAGGAAGAAATTATCCAACGCTTAAAAGGCACCCGGGGCTTATTGATTATCGACGAGGCACAATTATTGGGGATGGATGCTTTGTGGGGGATTAAACATTTGTTTGATGTGGCTAGGATCGGTGTTTCTTACGTGGGTTCTGAGCAAATATACGCGAATTTAATGGGTCGAAAAGCTGAAATTAATGCGCCTTTATTCAGACGGATTAGTAAAAAACAGGCGTTGAAAAAACCCAGTAAAGAGGATGTTAGCCTCTTACTGGCTGCCTGGGCACTTAGCGATAAACCGAGTATTGATTTTTGTTTGAAAATTGCGCTTAAGCCTGGGGCATTAGGGATGCTGACTGAAACACTTAGATTGGCTGCGTTTTTGGCTGTGGCTGATGCCAGTGGGTTAGCGCTCAAATACATTAAATCGGCTTATCAGGATTTAGACTACCAGGGATAGGCGTTGCAAACTATTAATCAACAGGCAATCTGCATAAGCAGTTAAAGAAAAATCAGGAGAAAAACATGTCACTAAAAAAAATTTACCCACCCTTAAGCGAGGTTATTAATGAATGCGCTGATGCCGCTGATGCATTAATTGCCTTGTCAGAAATGGGTATAAAAATAATTTTTGTTTCATTCATGAACACTCAACCCATTATTGAAGTTAATGATTGCCCTGGAACCTCAAAAATTGAAGGTTTTTTTACGGGACAGGGTGAAAATATAGAAGGTCGATATTTACGAAAAATGGCCTTTATTAAGGGTTGCAGAATCCAGTGGAATGAGGCCAGAGAATGAAAAGAAATTTACTCATAGTCTTAGCATCATTGATGGCATTTTTCGGTGGTCTGTTTTATTTCAGCGGATTTGCAATGCTGGAAATTTCCCAAAGCATTTTTAAAAACCATGAAAAAAAGGCGGAAAGATGAAAAAAGCTACTATTCCTAGCGGTTATCAGGCTAATAGCAGTGGTCATTTGGTGCCGATTGATAATATTTTACCGCTGGACAAATTACGGGACGATCTGGTTATAGATATTATCCAAAAAGCCCACGCTTTACAGATTCAAATGGCTACTTTTAAAGCTTCTGTGATTGATGACATTGACGCATTCATGGCCTTGTCATCTGAGGAGTATGGCATAAAACTGGGGGGTAAAAAAGGCAATCTGAGTCTTTTTTCCTATAACGCTGAGTATAAAATAATGATTTGCATTAGTGAAGGCCTGGTGTTTGATGAACGTTTAGTGATAGCTAAGGCATTAATAGACCAATGCATACACGAATGGACAAAAGACAGTGGTAGCAATGTTAAAGCCCTGATTGAGCATGCGTTTCAAACCGACAAAGCGGGAAACATTAATACTGCCAGAGTCCTGGGCTTATTTAAACTGAAGATTGAAGATGCGACCTGGAAAAAAGCCATGGAGGCACTGAAACAGAGTATCACCGTTAACAGCAGTAAACGATACTTGCGTTTTTATGAGCGGGCCGGAGAAGAGGGAACGTACCAGCAGATCAGCTTAGATATTGCCTCGATTGAATTGAATGTTAACAGCAAGCCTACAGAGGTGACTTAATTGAGAAAAAAAAGAGGGCTTTATAGAAAAGGACTTATAAAAAAACGATTAAATAGTCTGAATTGTTCTTTGTGCGTGAGGTTTATTAGGGGTTATTTTGATCACTCAGCCCGAAAATTATTAGCAAAGGAAATACAAATTAGGGGGGCAGTTTAGTGAGCTGGAAGGGGATACGTCAGACCAGACGCTCAGGGATTGATAAAGGATTATACCTTTCCTTTATCACCGGCGAATTCGGTACTCAATCCCAGAAAAGAGCCTACAAAATTAAAAAAATAGCCGCGCATCATTGCCAATCAGAATGCGTGATTATTCAACCTAGAACCCAATAAAAAGAGATAACCTTATGAAAAAATCAGAATTAATTGAAGGCATTGATTTGTATGATTCGAGCATTGGTAAAAATAATATACTCAGGGTGCTTGATGCATTATCACCCGTCATATGTCAGGAACTCTACGACAATGGCGAGGTGACACTGCCGGGCTTGATCAAGCTAAGCGTTAGCCAACGTGCAGAACGTGAAGGTCGCCACCCTCAGACCGGTGAAAAGCTAATAATACCTGCCAAACGGGTACCGAAAATGAAAGCACTGAAAGCGTTAAAAGAAGGGATTGCATAAAACAAAACCAGTGGCGGACAGCACAGTCCGCCCAAACCTACAACAAACACAATCGGTAATTAATATGGCGGAAACAGCGCAACAGCTTAGGCAAAGAGCAGTAAAGATGAGACAAATAGCGCAAACTGCTGAAGGTGTGCGCTATCACCAAGAAATGCAAGCGGCTGACCATTTATTGGCGCAAGCTGATGAACTAGAGAAACAAGCCCCTGATCTAGCACTGCCTAAAGCGCAAACTGAAGCCACTGATCAGCGCACTATTAGAAACAAAGATCTGGCAAAAATTCATCTGTTTAAAAAACAAGCTGGATTAGATGATGACAGCTACCGAGACATGTTAGAGCAGCTGACCGGAAAACGTAGCGCTAGCAAACTGAATGCACGGGAGCGAGTTCAAGTGATTAGTTATTTAAAAACAAACCTACCTAAGCCAACAAAAAGCCATTATCCCGGCAAACCTAATAACCTGAATAGCAAACCACAATTGCAAAAGATAGAAGCCTTATTAAGCGAGGCAAAATACCCGTGGAGTTACGCCAAAGCTATCGCTAAACGAATGTATAACAAGCATGGTCTGGAATTTTGCAGCAGTAAAGAGCTGAGCGGTGTGATTAATGCCTTGATTAAAGATGCTGAAAAAAAGGGGCGCAGAACATCATGAAACAAGACCCTAACATGATTGAAAAAATAAAAAAATGCTTAGCACTGGCAAAATCCAGCAATGAACATGAAGCGGCTAATGCATTACGCCAAGCCCAGAATTTAATGCAAAAATATAATATCAACACAGCGGATATTGATGCGGCTCAGGCCAACGAAAAAGATACCCGCTCAAATGTGAAAAAAAAACCTTCAAAGTGGGAGTCTTTATTAGCAAGAACAGTGGCTAAAGCTTTTTCCTGTAAAAATATTTTCTCATCTAATATCTTCGGTCAAGCTGTTTGGAAATTTATAGGCACGGGAACAGCTCCAGAACTAGCAGCCTATGCCTTTGAAGTATTGCTTAGACAACTCAAAAAAGACCGTGCTAACTACATTAAAAGCAAACTGTATCGCTGCAAACGGGCGAACAAAACCAGTCGAGCCGATAACTATTGTTACTCGTGGGTGCTTGAGGTTTACAGCACAATTAGTGACTTTGCACCCAATCAGGCACAGAAAAAAGCCATTAATGCCTATGTGAAAAAAAAATATCCTGCTTTAACTGATCTAACTTCACATTCACGCACAACAAAAGGTTCAAAAGATAACCAGTGTAAAGATAATCTGGCTGGTTATCTCGATGGCGCTAATGCACAGTTAAACCGAGGAGTGAATGAAAACCAGACTAACAGACTGGAGACTGTATGAGTTACTTCGCTTGTCCACAATGTAGTAGTGAATTTAAGGATGATGAATTAATGCTGCAAGAAGAGGATATGTACCTATTGGAAGATGAATCAATCACTGTATTTTTTGCGATTTGTCCGACATGCACTCACCAGTTTTGGGTTGCAAGAACCCTTGTTCTAGCTTTTGAGGTTATTGAAGAAAGGGAAATTAATGAGTAAAAAACGCTTCATACAAGCCGTCATTATTCGCAGTTTACCCGAAATGAAAAAACTGGCATCCGCGATTCATTACGCAGAATTCTTATGGGATGGATTAAACCAGCATGGCTACGGTGCAGATAAAAAAGAAAACAGCGAGCATAAAGACTGGTACGAAGCCATGAGCCTTCAGCAAAAGAAAAGTTTTAATCAGTTCTGGCAAGCTTTTCAATATAAACAGGGGCGAAATGGTGCCGCTATGCGCTGGTACCAACTAGGGGCAATGAATCCCCAGCAAACCCAGATAATCATTAATGCAGCCACAAAGGAAGCACAGAAAAATTTGGCTGACGGACAGGCACGTAAAATGGCACAAGGCTGGCTACATGAGAAACGTTACCAAGACACACAACCCAGCCAAACTAACCAGAAGGATAAAAAAAGACAGCATTACATCCGCCTTAATAACGAATTAAAAGGGCTTAAAAGCCTCTATGAAGCCAGTGGCGATGAAGCCTTATTAACCCAAATAGAAAGGCTAGAAAAGGCGGTGCGAGATGTACGCGCTAAACAGTGAAACCCTAGAACAGACACTTTTACCCAGCCGAACGCAGGAATTGGTTAAAGTGATTGGCATCCAAGCGGCTTTAAAACTGGTGGAAATACGCGGAGGGATAAGACTCAGTGTACCGACACGGGCAAAACCTGAGCATTGGCTGGTAGCGGAAATTGGACTGGAAGCGTTGCAATCCCTGGTTGGCTACTATCAAGGAGAAGAAATCGAGATAGACCGCTGTGTGAAAGCACTCCGTGCGATAAAGGAACAGGCCATTTTAGAGGATTTTCAGCAAGGTTTAAGCAATACAAAGCTGGCTAGAAAATACGCTTATACCGAGAGAGGTATACGAAAATTAAGGCGCAGAGTAGAAAAAACAGAAATATCAGCTCAGATTGATTTATTTGATTAGGTAATAAAACGATGAAAGTAAAAGATAAGGTGATTCGCCAAGCACTTAAGCGGATTGATAGAAGACTAGAAAAAATTCAATCAATCTTAGATGAAAAACCTTTATCTGGAATCATTAAAATTAGGACAGAGGCTAACCAGGTTATTACTGAAAACAAGCATGGCTTAAACAAAATAGGTGAATTATTGGAGTCACTTAGTAAAGAAGAAAAGCGCTTGTTTGCAGTGGCAAAGAAGCAGCGTGGAACTCAATTAATAGACGAAAAAGTTGAACTAGAAGAAGAAAGCAGACAGCTTAAAGCGGAACTTTATTATTTAGAGGCAGGATTATGAACAAAAACGCAGAAAAAAGACAACAAATACTGGAAGTACTTTATCAACAGCGGCAAAGTGAGGCGGGGCAACTGGATAAATTCGGCTGGATGAGCGAAGGTGAGCTAAAAAAAGCGGTCGATGACACGCCCTTTGCTTTATCTGTGCTAATAGAGCTGGGTTATATAACGAGTGAAGAGTATGAATTACGCATTCTCGGCCCCGGTGTTTTGGCTTGTGAAATGGCTAATGCGCAATGAAGCCTCGGATTAAGGTGGTTACTAATGTATACATATCATGCAAAGATATCAAAAGTCTATGATGGCGATACAGTCACCGCGACTATTGATCTGGGATTTAACGTGGTTCTTAAAGGGGAAAAAATACGTCTTTATGGCTTAAACGCACCGGAGGTTAGAGGGGATGAGCGAGCAGAGGGCTTAAAATCAAGAGACTGGCTGAGAGAAAAGATACTCGGAAAGCAGGTTATCTTAAAAACCATTGAAGATAAAAAAGGCAAATACGGACGCTATCTGGGGATTATATATCTGGACGGTGTGAATATAAATGCTGAAATGGTCAAGGCTGGCTTTGCTGTTGCTAAGGATTATTAGTGGTAGGGCGGAAAAGCGATTGCGCCTTGTGCCATTAATCGCTTATCTATCCATTTTCGTTATGAATGTCGGATAACGCTACCGCTCATCCAACCTACGGTACGTCTTACGAGTTTGTTATATTGGGATAAACGAGGAATTTAATTATAATTTATGAAAATTACATTAACACCAAAAATGGCGAAAGAGTGGCTATTATCGAACACAAAAAACAGACCGCTTAGAAAGGCTACTGTAACGAGGTATGCAAATGAAATAAATAAAGGGAACTGGGTTTATAACGGCGAATCAATAAAAATATCAAGTTCAAATGTAATTATAGACGGTCAGCATAGATTACACGCTGTTGTTCTTTCAGGTAAGAGCATTGATATAGAGCTTTTAACTGAACTTTCAGATGATGTTTTTTGCACCATAGATCAGGGGAAAACCCGAACTAATTCTGACAACTTTGCATTGAAGGAGGTTGAAAATTACACCGCCGTAGCTTCTGCTATAAATGCGTTTTATTGCCTAAACATTAAAACCCCTAAATCTGTAAATTCCTCTAGGCTATCAAAAAAAGAAACCTACGAATATTACATTAAGCACAAAAGGGTATTGAATCATAAAGGTTTTAAACGACGATACATAGGGGCTCCCCCTAAATATGTTAATGCCTGTTACTCCTATTTATTGCAATTTAATGACGAACATATCGTTGATGACTTTTTTGAGGAGTTATTTTCTGGTAAATTTAAAGGGGAATTCGGGCAAGTTTCATTATTAAGAGAGTGGTTTATAAAAACGGCTGTTGATAAAAAAACAACACCTACCCCTGTTGAATACGTAGCAAAAATTTTAAAATCCTTTAAAAATAAAAAAGCTGGAAAAAACCCTCCTTTTCTTAGATGGTCTGATGCAAATAACGATAAATTTCCTTTTGATGTAGATCACACCGTTAATTAAGTGATATAACATTGTTGATACATGGAAAACACGTAGAGTAAATCTCGGCTAACGGATTTTTAACTATTTCCATTATGGAAATGGTTGATTTGCGAGGATCATGATTTTTAAATAATATTTGACAAAGGCGCAGATTGGGGCTAAGTTAAAAAGGCACTGGCAAAATCCAGTGTCGGGATTACTACCCCTGTTATTACAAAGGTGCTCAAGCGCACCGTGCGCTTTTTTTATGCCTGTTATTTTATGATGGGCTGGCACAGGCCGTCTTCGGATGGGCCGTTTCCTTTGTAACGGTGGTAGTAACCTGTGTCAGTCTGTCGCCATACTACCAAGCGATAGCACCTTTTAACTTTACAAAGGAAATATCATGTCTACTACTACAGCCCTACAATTCCCGTTAATTTCAGCTACTGTGATTGATGGTGAATCTACTAACACCATCAACGCTCGTAAATTACACGACTTTCTTGAAGTGGAAACTACATTCAATGTCTGGATTTCTCGTCGTATTAAAAAATACGGTTTTGTTGAGAATATTGACTACATAGCTATCAATCAAAAAAGATCGTTAGGTTCAGGACGGGGCTTTGAGGACTATTTAATCAATATCGACATGGCTAAAGAATTGGCAATGCTCGAACGTAATGAAAAAGGTAGAGCAGTCCGAAAGCACTTTATTAAAGCCGAAAAAATAGCCCTAATCAGTACCGACCAAATCCAACACCTACAAAACCAGATCAACCAACTACAAAAACTCATCCCCCTGGACAAAACCGACCGCCGGATCATTCAGATGAAGGGCTTTAAAAATGACCAGGGCCAACCGTTAAGCCATCGGCTGATTGCCTCTATTGTGGGCTTAAGCAAAGATACCGTGAGAGTCAGGGTGCGCCGCTTGGAAAGTCTGGGTAAACTAACGCCCCCGCCTAATCTGCGCGAGTTGCAAAACATGGCGCAACACCTGAATAAAGCAGGCTGTTAAGGTGAGCGCCAGGGGTGATATTTATGACCAGCTGAATACCCTGCAATCTTGTATTTCAGCCTTGCCTGATTTACTAGTGAATGACGGGGTTATAGATGCAGGGGCTTTGGATAAGCTGGCCTTGTTAATGAATAATTTACTGGATCAGCAGAATGCTTTATTGGAAGCACTGTTTAAACTGGAATTTGAAAACTAGCTAAGCCGCTGATTAATCGCTTGTAAATTTGCCCGTTCGGGCTTATTATCCTAAGCTTAAGTTAATCTACTAAACCGCACCGGAACTCGTTCCGGTGCGGTTTTTTTATGCCTGCTGGTTAGACTAAGCCCATGAGCAGATTAAGACAAAATTCCCAAATTACTGAGCTGATTATTCATTGCGCCGCTACGCCCAATGGCAAGTGGTTTACCGCCAGTGATATTGATCAGTGGCATAAAATGCGGGGTTTTAGGCGAGACCCGCGTTTGATTGGCCATCAGCAAGCTAAGCTCAAGCATATTGGTTACCATTTTGTAATTGGGATTAAAGGCGGTGTTGAATCGGGGCGGAATATTAACGAGAGCGGCGCACATGCCAAAGGGCATAACATGATTTCAATCGGGACTTGTTTAATCGGTACCGATCGGTTTAGTGATGCCCAGTGGTTAAGCCTGAAGGAACATGTATTGCAGATTAGGAAGCTTTACCCGGGTATTCAGGTGCTAGGACATTGTGAAATTAATTCAGGCAAGGTCTGCCCTGGGTTTGATGTGCAGGCTTGGATTACAAACGACTATACCCCCTCAATTTTAAATGAATTGGACAGCCCTTTTTAAACCGTGGAGAAACTACACATGTCTGAATTAAAAAGCTTAGAAAATAAAGTCATGGATTTGGCTAACCTTAGCAATAATCATTCGCGTTTTGCTAAGTGGCAAACGCAAATGGCGGATGAATCACGTACTAATGCTGAAGCGACCCGTTGCGCGTATCGTGCGGCCTGGTTTGCCTTGTATTTAAAAAGCTCGCACCGTGCTTTTTTAAAATTTATGGCCCGTTGCGATGGATGATAAATCCTGGCTGGCCAGCAAAACCATTTTTTTTAATTCATTGGTCGCGGTGTTTGCGATTATTGCAGAGCATACGGGTTTATTACGTGAGGTTCTGTCGGGCAGTGATTACTTTTTAATGCTGGTATTGGTGTCTACTGTCAATACTGGGTTGCGTTTTATCACAAAAGCAGGTTTACGGCTATGATTGAATTTTTGTTGGTCGTTGTTTTGTTTCAGTTGTTTCTGTTGATCAGCTGTTTTAAAGTTTATAGCGATAAGCTGGATAATGCATTTTTAAAGGAAAAAAAAGCCTTAAAAGACAATGCGTTTTTGACTTACAAAAGCCGATATTTACAAAAAACACTGGATTGCCAACTTGAACAAAACCAGGTGCTTTCGCAGATTAATGAAGCCCATGATAACGATGAAAGGCTATTAAAGAAAAATCTTTATGAGCTTATCGAGCCCGTTTTAGGCACAGAGGATAACTGATGGAGACGGAGCAAATAAAACTGGTTATGATTGTGCTTAACATGTTTGTTTCTGCTGCTGTTTGGGTGTTTGTGTGGATCGATAGTCGCCGTCGCGTGACCGTGGATTCGATTAAGGATCTAGAGAAAAGCGTGACTCTACGTTTTGATTCAAAATGTCTACGAATTTCTAAAATAGAAGCCGATTTGAGAGCCCTACCCACAACGTCTGAAATTACTCGGATTCATGAGCGTCTGGATAAGTCTTTAGAGTATAGCCGAACGATGGCATCAGTGCTAGGCGAGATATCTGGACAAATTAAAGAAATGAGGCGAGCCCGATGATGAATCAACAGTCAATCAAAACAGAAATCAGACGGTTAATGATTTTGCAGATTTTAGAAGCGGGGGGTAATTATAGGGAAAATGAAGGATTGATCCAGAAATCATTGGAATTATACGGGCTTACTGCCTCGCGTGATGTTATCCGTGCCGATTTGGCCTGGTTGGCTGATTTAGAGCTAATAACGGTAGAGGAGTCGCTAGGCTGCCAGATGGCGGCCTTGCGATTTAATGGGGTTGATGTGGTTAAAGGCCGTTTGGTTGTGCCCGGCATTTCCCGTCCGGTGCCTGAATAATGGGTAGAAAATCGACGGTTGATCTTTTGCCAGAGAGGTTTAAGGATTCGCTGAATCAATTGCTTAGAGATACTAGTCTGACTCAGTTGCAGGTGACTGAGCAGCTGAATACAATGCTGGCCTCGTATTATTCGGGGGATGAGCCTTTAAGCATTAGCAAATCGTCAGTTAATCGCTATTCGATGAAAATGAATAAGCTGGGCGAAAAGATAAAGCAAAGCCGTGACATTGCAGAGATGTGGATTGGCAAATTAGGCAGTCAGCCGCAAGGTCAAGTGGGTCATTTACTGAATGAAATAATCAGGAATCTAGCCTTTGATACGGCTATTGCTTTATCTGAAGGTGAAGAACCTACCCCGCCTAAATTAATTAAAGAACTTGCTTTTGCTGTCGAAAAACTGGAAAAGGCCTCTTCTGAAAACGAAAAAAGAACCGCACAAATTAGACAATTAGCCCGTGAAGAAGCGGCTGAAGAACTCACCCAAGAGCTTAAAAATGATGGGATTAGCGAGCAGGTTGAGGCTAGTATTAAGCGTATTTTGTTGGGGGCTGGGTAAATGTACTGATCCTGGATTCCGCTATGCTACATCCAGGCTACATTGATGGCATGTTTGAGTGGATGTCGGATTCCATGTTGCCCCTGGGATTTATAGCGGATACCCATAGTGTAGCTTAGTTTGATGGTCTGCCCAGGTTCAGGTTTTTAATTAAATTTAAAGACGTTATTTTGATAAATAAGACAGTGCAGGAAAAAAGAGTAACCCAATGAAGACTGAATTACAAACACTGGACGGTGCTGATTATTTTCCCGTAGACGAACCCGTTTTGCTGGGCTATCAAGCCCGCTGGTTTGCCGATGAGTCTGAAATAAAAATTGCTGAAAAATCCAGACGAACCGGTTTAACCTGGGCGGAAGCGGCTAGTAATGTGGTGACTGCATCAAAACCTAAACGCCGTGGGGGTAGGAATGTTTTTTATGTGGGTTCGCGGCAAGAAATGGCGTTGGAATATATTGCCGCTGTGGTTTTGTTTGCTAAAGCTTTTAATCAACTGGCCGGTGAAATACAGGAAAGCATTTTTAGGGACGAAGACGGCAAAAAAGAAATTCTTACTTATACGGTACGCTTCCCCCATTCCGGCTTCAAAATATCTGCCCTCAGTTCACGACCCTCCAACCTTCGGGGGATGCAGGGGGATGTGGTGATTGATGAGGCGGCTTTTCATGATTCCTTGCAAGCCTTGTTAAAAGCGGCCATGGCCTTGACTATGTGGGGTGCTAGAGTACGAATTATCAGCACTCATAACGGGGTGGATAATGAATACAATCATTATATAGAAGATGCCCGTGCCGGAAAAAAGCAATACAGTATTCACCGAATCACTTTAGATGATGCGTTAGCCGATGGGCTGTATAAGCGTATCTGTTTCGTAACCGGTAAACCCTGGAGCTACGAGGCAGAAAAACAATGGCGAAGCAATTTAATCAACAACGCCCCCAATAGAGAGGCGGCGAATGAAGAGTATTTTTGCATCCCTTCCAAATCGGGTGGTTCAGTGCTTAGCCGGGTGGTGATAGAGAGCCGGATGAGCAAAGAATACCCGGTATTGCGTTATGAAAAAGACAACAGCTTTTTGGAGAATCTTTCTGAAGCAGAAAGAGAAGATGAAACAGAGCAGTGGTGTAAAGAGGCTTTAAAGCCGTTATTAAAGCGCTTAAAGCCTAATTTAATGCATGCCTTTGGTGAGGATTTTGGACGGGTTTCAGATTTGACGGTGATTGATCCGGTTGAAATAGGCCAAAATTTAGATAGAACTATTCCCTTTAGTGTCGAACTACGCAACATTCCCTTTAATCAGCAAAAGCAAATATTGTTTTACATTGTAGACGGCTTGCCGCGAATGATTGGGGGGGCATTGGATGCCAGGGGTAATGGGTCTTACTTAGCAGAACAGGCAAGGATCAAATATGGCAGTGATAGAATTGAAGAAGTTCAGCTGTCTGAAGGCTGGTATTTAGAAAATATGCCTAAAATGAAAGCGGCTTTTCAAGATGGTTGTTTCTGGATGCCTGCCGATAATGATCAGCTTAATGATTTATCCGCACTGCGCGTTATCAATGGGATTATCCGAGTTCCCACCCTCAAAACCAAGGACTCAGAAGGCATGAGCCGCCATGGTGACGCGGCTATATCACGCTGTTTAGCTTGGTATGCCAGTAATATGAACGGATTGTGGATAGAAGAATTTCAGACGGGTGAGAGCAAGTCGGATCGTTGGGATAAGCCTGAAGGTGATGATGATAATGATTTTTATAGTGAAGGAGTGGGCGCATGGTAGAGATACTGGATCACCGCGGTAACAAAATAAACAAAGAAGCATTAAAACAGCCGCAAACTGCTGAATTAGCACAACTGCATCAAGAATTCGGCAATCATCCTGCGCGCGGCCTAACCCCTTCGCGTTTGGCGCAAATTCTGGAAGATGCAGAGCGTGGGGATTTACTAGGACAGTGTGATTTATTTGAGGATATAGAGGAGAAGGACGGGCATATTGCCGCTGAACTGGGCAAACGTAAACGTGCTTTGCTGGGTTTAGGCTGGGATATCAAACCCCCTCGTGATGCCACCGCTCAGGAGGAACGTATTGCCGGATTGATTCAGGATATTATCCTGGATATTCCGAATTTTGAGGATGTGCTTTTAGATATGGCGGATGCGATCGGTTATGGATACAGCTGTCTGGAATATGAATGGGTGCGCCGTCAATACTGGCAACCTGCTAAAATTCATCATCGTCCCCCACGCTGGTTTCAGGTTAATCCTGAAGCGCGCAATCAACTCAGGCTACGTGATAATACCCCTCAGGGCGCTGAACTGTGGAATGCTGGCTGGTTGGTGCATATTCATAAAGCAAAATCTGGGGATATTGCTCGCGCTGGATTACACCGTGCGTTAGCCTGGCCGTTTTTATTTAAAAACTATGCCGTACGTGATTTGGCCGAGTTTCTAGAGATCTATGGTTTGCCGGTACGTTTAGGGCAATACCCTCGCGGTGCTTCTGAAGGCGAAAAAAATACCTTACTTAGAGCGGTGGTTAATATGGGCCATGCGGCGGCTGGGATTATACCTGAAGGCATGCTGGTGGAATTTAAAGAAGCCGCGAAAGGGGGCGCAGATCCTTATACAGCCATGATTGACTGGTGTGAAAAAACTCAATCTAAGGCCATACTGGGTGGCACACTGACCAGCCAGGCGGACGGGGCATCATCGACCAATGCATTAGGTAATGTTCACAACGAGGTGCGTCGTGATTTGATGGTAGCCGATGCGCAACAAATAGCGAGCACACTGACACGGGATCTGGTTTTTAACTTATTAAAACTGAACGGTTGGGGGTGTGAATCATTGCGCTGTCCGCGTTTTGTTTTTGATACCCTTGAATGCGAGGATTTGCAATCCTATGCCGATGCGATTCCTAAATTAGTTGCCGTTGGGGTACCGATTCCACTCTCGTACATACACGAAAAATTACGCATTCCACAGGCTGAAAATAACGAACCCATTTTGAGAATGTTGACAGCACCGGTGATTGAAAATAAAAGCAAACCTACTACGGCTGCCTTAAAATCTGATGCGCTGGAATTGATTGTTGATCCAACGGGTACCGATTCTAATGGGGAGCGATTAGCGGTTGAGGCATTGAATCAAGTTGATCTGTTAAAATTTATTCAATCAATAATTGACACGAGTGAAACCCTTGAGGCTTTGCGTGATGCAGTGCTTGAAAGTTATGCTGATCTGGAGACGGAAAAACTCACTCAGGTGATGACGCTTGCCTTTGCTAGTGCTGACTTATCGGGGCGATATGATGTTTCTGAGGGGCAGTAATGCCGCTTAATCTTTCGCCTACTCAAATTGCTTTTAATCCACGCGGTCAGGGAAAATTCAATAAGCCGTTTAAGCAGCAGTTACGGTTTTTTCGGCAAAAGCTGAATTTACCGACTGAGAAATATGATGATATTCTTCGTTCGGCACATGATAAGGCTTTTGTGGTTGCCGGTGCGGCTAAAGCCGATTTACTCACCGATCTACGGGTGAGCATTGACACGGCGATTGCTGAGGGTAAATCTATAGGCTGGTTCCGTAAGAATTTTGATTCTATTGTTAAAAAAAATGGCTGGGAGGGCTGGACAGGCAGTCATAGCAAGTCTGGCAGAGATTGGCGTACACGGGTTATTTATCGTACTAATATTGCCAGCAGTTATGCAGCGGGGCGTTACCAGCAATTAACGGATCCTGATTTATTAAAAAGTAGGCCGTATTGGAGGTATGTGCATAATGATACGGTGAGCCAGCCTAGGCGCTTGCATGTTGAGTGGTCTGGAACAGTGCTTAAGGCTGATGACCCCTGGTGGTCTAGTCATTTTCCACCCAATGGCTGGGGCTGTCGGTGCCGCGTTGTTGCGGTGTCTACTAGGGAATTTAAAGGGGCTAAGGCACCTGATAATGGCACTTATACACGCGATGACCGTTATGGAGTTCGACATAGCATTCCCAAGGGGATAGATTATGGCTGGGATTATGCACCGGGTGCGTCTATTGATTTGTCGTTACGGAATCTGGTTCAGGATAAGATGATCCGCTATCCTGAGGCGATTGCGCGCGCTTTGTCGCGTGATATTAATCAGCAGGTGGCGGTGTCTAAGAATATTGTTGATTTTGCTGAGAATGCCTTGAGCAATCCTGACAAGGCTTTGTTTTTTGCTGGTTTTGTGGAGAGTTTTGCGCGCATTGATGCGGTTTTAAAGGCTGAAAAATCTTTAAAGGGTTATACGGTTTTCTTGAGTTCTAGTGCGGTACGCCATGCTAATAAATCCCATGGTTTTGATGGGGGGAAGCAACGGCCGGTGGTGGCTGATGATTATTTATTGTTAACTACGATTTTGTCTGACCCTGATCGGATACTGAAAGGTAAGGCGACTAAAAACGGTAATCAGACGGTGGAGATTTGGAAACGGATTAACGGGGAGAATTACCGGGCGGTGTTTGAGGTTTTTTCAGGTAAGAAGCGTAACATACGATTATTGTCTTTTTTGATAAAAACACGATAAGGCAGTCGGGAGTACATGTTGCTAATGCCCCTGCACCATCAAACGTCCGAAACGTATCCGACTCTTTTTGCCTTGGAGTAAATATAGTGTAGTTAAGCAGATTTTGCAAGGGTAATAATTTATGATTTCGGTTAAATTAGAGGCGCGTGAGTTGTCTGATGGGTTAAGACGATTAACGCTTGCCACGAGTAATTTGCGCACTGCTTTGCTGTCAATAGGCGGGGTTTTAGTTGAGTCTTCAAAACAGCGTTTTTCAGATAAAGCAGGGCCGGACAACGTGGCCTGGGCTAAAAACACGGCATCAACCATTAATAGAAAGGGTCGTGACCAGGCTTTGACGGGTGAGACGGGGGTGCTTTCTGATACCCTGCGTTATGAATTACTCAGCAATGATTCCTTAGAAGTGGGTAGCCCTATGGAATACGCCGCCATGCAACAGTTCGGTGGAAAAAAATCAGAATTCCCTTATTTATGGGGCGACATCCCTGCACGGCCTTTTTTAGGCATCTCTACTGAAGACAGTGATGAAATTTTAGCGGTGATTTCCGATCATTTGGAAAATGCTTTGAAATAACCCCGTATGGACGTTTAAACTGCTGACCGTCACCCTAGTATATAAAAATACTGTTTGAATTTTTTAAACGGGTTTTAAATGGGTTTGGTTGGACTTGTGATTACTATTAAGCTTGTTATTTTGCTTAAAACACTTTAGCCTAAAAATAGGCTCACTTTTCAAGCTTCTTTTCAGTTGATTCGTTCATAGCCTTTGCACCGGAACCCGTTCCCCCACCCCTTTTAGATTTCATCGGCCTAAACTGGCTCCATGAAACGCAAAAAAACCAGTCTTTCACTTGCCACACTCAACATTGGGGTTACGCCCTGTCTGTTTGAATTAAATGGGCAAGCACCCCATCAAATTAAGTTGATTCCAGCAGGCCAATTTAAAGCCAAAGATGGGCGACCTCATGGTTTAGCTGGCTGGATTATGTCGGATGCAATAGCAGAAGCAGTGATTGCAGCCGCTAATACATTGCAAGATAAAATCCTGGTTGATTATGAGCATCAAACCCTTTACTCAAGAGAAAATGGACAACCCTCACCCGCTGCCGCCTGGTTTAAAAACCTGGAATGGCGTTCTGGCGATGGATTGTATGCTACCGATGTTGAATGGACTGAAGCGGCTAAAGCCGCTATAGCATCAAAGGAGTATCGGTATATATCTCCTGTGCTTAGCTACAATAAAAAAAGTGGGGAAATCACGGGTATTTTGATGGCTGCATTAGTCAACTACCCGGCTATTGATGGTCTGGAAGATCTGGCGGCTACGCATTTTAATTTTGTTTCTGATAAACACATACTCCCGGAGAAGAAAATGAACGAAGCACTTAAGGATTTGCTTGGCCTGTCTGATGATGCAGATGATCAAGCAATTAATACGGCTGTTGCTACCCTTAAAGCAAAATTAGACCAGGTGTCTAATCTGGAAACCCAGATTAGCACACTAAAAGCAAGCACCGAACCCGACCCCTCTAAATTCGTGCCTGTAGAAACCATGATCGCATTGCAGCAACAAGTCGCGAGTTTAAGAAACCAGATCAATAACAAAGAATGCGGTGATTTGATTGAAGTGGCTTTAGCCGATGGAAGATTGTTAGAGGCTCAACTAAAATGGGCCGAATCTCTTGATACGGTCGCTTTAAAAGCCTATTTGCTAACGGCACAGCCTATTGCTGGTTTGCAAACCCTACAAACAGGGGGTGAGCAGTTAGATGATAAAGGGGATCCGGTTCTATCAGAGCAGCAGTTGGCTGTTTGCTCTCAAATGGGTGTTCCAGTGGATGATTACAAACAAACCTTGAAGGGAGCTGCATAATTATGGCTGCATTAACTGAAGATAGAAATACACCACGCCGTGACGGTGATTGTTTTAATAAAGGTGTGGCGGCATCAGCCACGATATTCGCCGGTTCACTGGTCTGTGTCAATGCGGCAGGTTATGCCGTCCCCGGCTCTGTTGCTACCACCTTAAAAGCGATTGGTAAAGCGGAAGAGCGGGTTGATAACTCAGGCGGTGCTGATGGTGATGTATCAATCACTGTACGCAAAGGCGTATTTCAGTTTGCTAATGCTGGGGATGTGACGCTGGCACATTTAGAAGCCAACGTTTACATCAACGATGACCAGACCGTCTCTTCTGTTGCAACAGGAAAATCGGTTGCAGGTAAATGTGTCGCTATTGATTCCGATGGCGTTTGGATTCAATTTTTATAAGTAAGGACTTATTATGTTAGTCAATAAAAGCACGATTTCAAGCGTTTTTACAGGATTAAAAACGGTATTTAATAATGCGCTGAAGGCGCAAGCAGGTAATTGGCAAGCGACTGCAATGGAAGTTCAGTCGAATACCAAAAGTGAAGATTATGCTTGGTTGAGACGTTTTCCGATGATGCGTAAATGGATTGATGAAAAATCCGTTAAATCGTTAGAGGCAGGTCAATACACGGCGGTTAATGAGGATTGGGAAACCACTATTGTTGTAAAACGTAATGATATTGAGGATGATATCTTAGGGATTTACAACACGCAAGCACAAATGGCCGGTGATAGTGCGGGGGAGCTACACGACATTATTGTCGATAGCTTGAAAAACACTGCATTCATTAGCACGGGAATTGATGGTCAGTTCTTCTATGATGCCGATCATGAAGTTAATGGTGCTTCTGTATCCAATGTTATGAACATAGCCTTAAACACTTCTAACCCAGCTACGGCGGAAGCCAGCTATGGTGCGGCGCGAACTGGGATTATGAAGTTCAAGGATGAAGAGGGTATGCCATTACGATTAATACCGGATACGCTGGAGGTTCCGCCTGCATTAGAAGCTATGGCTACAAAGCTGTTGACTGCGGACAAGCTGGACGATAACAGCCCGAATCCTTATAAAGGTACAGCAAAATTGTTAGTTAATGCGGGTCTGACATCGGATACCGCGTGGTTTTTGCATGTGACCAGTAAGGCTGTGAAACCGTTTATTGTGCAAATGCGCAAGCGACCCACTTTTGTTTCTCAAACTTCTATGGAAAATGATGATGTGTTTTTAAAAGCAGAATATAAGTTTGGTGCTGAGGCTAGAGCAACGGGCATTTATGGATTTTGGCAGTTATCTTTTGGTAGCACAGGCGTTTAATAATGAGTGGCTGGCCGCTGGGTCAGCCATTATCTACTTCAGGTGAGAGTATGGCAGTTAATAAAAAAGATAAACAGAGAGAAGGTCAATCGGCACTATTTAAAGTCACTACAAAACGTGACGGTTTTCGACGCGCTGGACGTGAATGGCGCGGTACAACAATTGTATCTAAAGACCAATTAACCGCTGTTGAGTGGCAACAATTAAACTCAGATGCTGTATTCATTGTGGAAGCGCATAGCAAAATCACGCAAGCAGAAAACACTGAATAATGAACTACTGCACCCGACAAGACATGATTGATCGTTTTGATGAAACTGAACTGATTCAGCTGACCGACCGAAACAGCTTGGGGCTGATTGATGACACGGTTTTAGATTTGGCGATTAGTGATGCTAGTGCAGAAATTGACGGTTACTTGTCTCGATATGATTTACCGTTATCCACTGTGCCTCGTGTTTTGGTTCGATGTTGTTGTGATATCGCCCGTTATTTTTTATACGATGATGCGGTGATAGAACAGGTTGAAAACCGATACCAGTCGATTGTTAAGTTTCTGACTCAGGTTGGAAAAGGAACCATCAGTTTAGGGCCTGATTCATCAGGCAATCAGCCGGTGGTTGAAGAGGGTGTGAAAATGGTATCGGGTGGGCGAGTTTTCGGGCGTGATGATAAGGGGTTTATTTAGTGAATTTTTTAAAAGTCTGGGTTTTATTGCTTTGTTTTCTAGTTAACGGCTGTGCCACTTACCGATTCAATCATCATGTGGTTACTACCACAACAGCGGTTGAAAATGGGGTTGTAACGGTGGTGGATAGCCAGTGTGTGCTAATCATATCATCATTAAGAGAGGTTGATAATGCCAAGATTAATGTGGATTCAAATTGCAATGCCTTTGGTGGTGCCCAGGCACTGGGTGCCAATGAAAAATTATTAGATCTTTTACAGACTACTGTGCAAAAGATCCCTTCTTTGCTGTTACCTTAATTTAATCGGAGTTTATTATGGGTGCAAAAACCAATTACGCTGAAAATCAATTTATTGATACTTTTATTCGGGGGCAGGCTAAACCTGCTCTCCCTACCTGGTTTATCGGGCTGGCTATTTCTAGTGCGGGGAAGCATGCTGTATCTAGCGCTTATGCGTTAAATGACACGCTTTTTATTCAGGATGTTAATTCAAAATGGCGGTTGTACCAATGTACTACCGCTGGAACAACGGCGGCTAGTCAAGCGGTTTATCCCGGGATTGTTGATGAAGTCGTTACCGATGGGTCGGCTGTATTTACTGAACAGAATGCGGCTCTGGAAAGTGGCGGTGCGATTGTGGAGCCTAGTGGCGGTGCTTATGCACGGGTTGCTGTTTCTGCCTCTCTTGCGCTCTGGTCGGGTACGCAGGGGGCGGGTACTACGGTTGCATCTTCTGGGACTGCTGCACAAACTAGTAATAATAGCCCAATAGCCTTTGCTGATCCGACTGAGGATTGGGGGACTATCGGTTTGTTTGTATTTTTTGATGCCTTGACGGGTGGTAATCCCTGGATTTATTCGGGGTTGGATAACCCTATTTTGATTTCAAACGGGATTACTAATATTCAGTTTGCTCAAGGCACACTTCAGTATACAGAAGATGGTTAAAACGCATGTGCCAGCTATTAATAAAGGCGGTTGATTCCATTCACCCCGATCAGGTGGTTAATTTACGTGACTGTTATAAGCGCGGTGATGTCGTAACTATACAGTCTGATGGCCATAAATGGGGGATTGCAGAAAAAGACCCAGCGGTTTTTTTAATCGTAAAAAAACCCGGCGTGTCTGTTTCAGTAATGTCTTATTTATTGAATGCCGAGAAAAATCCCGTGTGGTTTTCAGCAGCATTAAAAATACCATCACTGGCGCGATTGCTGATGAAACAAACTAGAGATAGCAAAAAAAGAAGACGCTTTTCTTTTGACGTTGTTACACAAAAAATATCTGATAAAGGTCGAATATAATGCCTATAAGTTTGGATTTGGTAAAAAAAATCAATGATGTTACCGGGATTGAGATCAATTCGTTTTCAGTGGATATCGGTAGAAAAGAAATTCATATCGGTTACTCTGAGATTGATGCGCAGAATAATTCAATATCAGAAAAAATGGTTACTATTACTGAACCTGATTTTACCACGACGATAGTTGATGCGAGTGCAAATGCGGGGGCTGATATTTATTCGGCATTAAAATCGAGTTTATATAATCAGTTGAAATTAATTACAGGCGAATCTGGTGTAGTGAGATAAAAATGGCTAACCAGATAGTTCATACATTACGAGCCAGCGGCGGCGATTATTCAACATTCGCGGCATGGGAGGCGGCGCAACAGAGGAATCTAGTGGCGGCGGATGAAGTGGCAGTACTGGAATGCTATAACGACTGGCCTTCTGGGTTGTCTGAGCCCAGTTTTTCGTTGTCAGGCTGGTCAACCGACGCTACCCGCAATGTAATCATTAGAGCTGCGGTGGGCGAAGGTCATAACGGTGTACCTAAAACGGGATTTTATTTTACAAATTCTTCGTCATGGACAACCTGTTTTAATGTCAATGGCGTAAACTTTGAATTTGACACGATTGATATAGAACCAAGGAGTTTGTGCGGCGGGTTGAAAATATCAAGCGCCAGTGGACTGCTCAACAATACAATTTGTATGCGTAATGGCTATCTTGACGCATTTCGAACGAGTATCACAAGCGAAACAATTACTGTCAGAAATTGTCTTTTTTATGGAGGAGCTTCACGTTTTTCCGGCTGGTCGAGTAGTTTTCAGATAGACAATACAAATATAGAGGGTATAACCGGTAGTGGTCATCCAAGCTCGTCCATCAAGCTGCGGAATTGCGTTTTGATTGGAGGTGCCTGGGGCGGCTATAGCTGGCAGGCGGGAACGAGTAACAATGCATCCTATGATTTTGCAACGTCACCTCCGCCGGGTTCTGCAGGATTAGGGTCTAGTGTTCTGTCGGCTGATTTTGTTGATGACGGCATAAATGACTACCATCTGTCATCAATCAGTCAGTTGATTGGTCAAGGTTTTGATTTATCAGCTGATTTTTTGACTGATATTGATGCGGAAAACCGATCTTTACCTTGGGATATTGGTATAGATCAATATATTTCGGCGGGAGGTGCGTCAGTTGCACTGGATGGTATTTCTGTCTCTGGTGCATCAGGTTCTGCGTTATTAAATGTTGCTGTTCCTATTGTTAGTGCGACCAGTTCTTTTTCTAGTGCGCTGGGGGGCTTGTCCTCGCAACTGGATTTATCGGGGGTTTCAGCCAGTATCAGTTGGGTTAATGGCTATATAAACGCTGATTTATCTTTCAGTGCCTCAGCAATTAGCAGGAGTCTTGCCGATGCTGGATTACAGTTGAATGCAAACCCTCAAGGTAGTGGGTTATCTGCTGCATCTGGAATGGGTGCGTTGAGTGCTACTTCAGGCAATACTGAGTTATTAGGTTTAGCCAATGCGGACAGTCTCGCGTCTGTTGTATTGACATTAAATACCACTTTATCGGGACAGGCAATTTCTAAGGCAATGGCTCTGGCAAATTTTGTAATCGGTCAGACTTTATCCGGTTCTGCACAGTCTATCAGTTCAGGGGCTGCCATTTTGGTTGAATCGGTTTTATTGTCTGCCAAGGCGAAAAGCCAGGCTACTGTGAGTGGTGGACTAGATTCTGAGGTTGCTGTATCTAGCAGTTCAGTTTCTGCTTCAAATGCGACGGGGGGGTTAATGTTTTCGTTAGCATTGTCCGCTGATTCTCTGGCTGAGGCGTTTGCTCATGCTGATTTGTCGGTTATTGATCAACCAGGGGTTGCAGGGAAAGGGCAGTCTAGTTCAGTAGGAGGTGGAAGATTAAATATTTCGGTTCCACTGTCATTACACTCATTAAGCCGTGCGATAGCTAAGGGGGCATTGTCCACTGGCTTTTCTAATTTACCCCGCATCAAACGCTGGACGAGTTTTGCAGAACCCAGAGTTTTAACCGTATGCGCGTAGTTAGCTTGTCACCTAAAGAGCCTCAGGAAATTATTCCTGTCAGTTTTCAATTTTCACGATTGGTTTCTGCTATTGATGGGGTGATTTTATCGGTGTCGGTTAAAAAGGGCGTGGATGCTAATCCGGTGGGTTTGTTGCTGGGAACTGCACAAATTACGGGGACAACCGTGACTCAGTTAATTCAACTGGGCGTGGATGATACCGCGTATTTGATTAAAGCACTGATAAGCTCTGGGGATTTCACTTATTCATTGGCTGCTTATTTGTTAGTCAGGCAGTTAAAATGATTATACATGCAGTTGAACAGGCCATTCTGGATAAGGCCAATGAAACCTGTCCCGATTTAAGTCAAACAGGCTCATTGCCCGGTAACTGGACGATGGACACGCTCAAAAAAGCGTTGCAGTTTGCCCCTGGGGTTTATGTGTCGTTCTTAGGCGGTGCGAATACAGATTATAAAAACGCGCGGATTAATAGCCAGTTTGATGTTTATATTGTTAATAAATCGGCTATTGAAAAATTCCGGCGAGAGGATAGGACAGGGGCTTATGATTTGATCGAGTCGTTGGTTCCGGCTTTGCATAAGTTGCAGGTTAACGATGTAGGGACTTTGAATTTAAAGCGGGTTAATAATCTGTTTAAAGAGTCTTTATTCGATTTGGGCGGTAGTGTTTATGCCCTGACTTTTGAAATTGATTTGTATTTTGAGGATTATCAAGAACCTGAATTTAAGAGTAAGGTTTTGGATTTTTCTGTTAATGCTGAAACGACTGTGGTTGTCAGCTAATGAATTTGTTATTTGGTACGATTGTTGAACAGGATTTAGGTTCACAGCAACATAAATATAGAGTGCGTTTGGCCACCAGTGAGTTATCTCCCTGGATTACTGCGTTGCTGTTGTTTGCAGGTTCGCAGCGACATAATCAGGCACTGAGCGTGAATACTCAGGTTGTGCTGGTTTTATCTGACTATGAGGGAATTATTCTGGGTGCGATTAATGATGTTAATCATCCTGCTACTAATGATAGGGACACCGTAAACCGCACTGTATTCGATGATGGTGCTGTTCTGGAATACGATAGTGTGAAACATCAGTTATCTGCTGTTTTACCTGCGGGTGGATCGGTTAATCTGATGAGTGATGGGGGTATTACCCTGGTGGGTGATATTACTCTGACAGGAAAAATTACCGCTAGTGGTGATGTGGTGGCTGGGGGTATTAGTTTGATTAATCATATACATCCTGGGGATAGTGGTGGTTCTACGGGTGCGCCTTTATGATTGGAATAGACCGAAAGTCAGGAAAGGTAATTTCTGATAGTGATTATTTACGTGACCGGATAGAAAGTTGCTTAAGTATGCGTATTGGTACGCATCCTATGCGGCGCTTAAAGGGCTCCAGGATTCCTGAGTTGATTGATAGACCGTTAAATAGTGCGACGGTATTTGAACTGCAAGTTGCGGCGATAGATGCGCTCAGTGGTGTTGAGAATGGCTTTAATGATCTGCTTTTGTTGCGTGTGGTGGTTGATAGGGTGGTTGCTGGTGTGGTGCATTTGAGTATTGTTTTTAGTGTTAAAGGCATTACCTCACGGCTGGAAAACCTGGTAATTAGCCGATGACTTTAGGTATAGATTTATCCCTGTTACCTGCGCCTGATGTGATTAGTCCGTTGGATTTTGATAGCATTTTGAATGCTATGCAAGCGGATTTTCTCCTACGTTGGCCTGATTATAGCGGTGAGGAGCATGACCCTATTACTAAGGTTTTGCAGGTTGCTGCTTTAAGGGAGCTGCTGGTACGACAGAATCATAATGAAAAAGCCAGTCAGATTATGCTGGCCTATGCTAAAGGGGCGAATTTAGACGGATTGGGTGCGTTGCCGTGGTTGCAGTTGATTCGTCTGGTGATTGAACCAGCTGATAATTCTACAGTTCCACCTGCCCCTGCTTTGCTGGAATCTGATGAGGCTTTTAGAAAGCGAATGCTGCTGGCTTACAATCAACTAGCCACTGCTGGTTCTGCTGGCAGTTATGAATTTCATGCGTTAACTGCCGATGGTGCGGTTAAGGATGTTGGGGTAACCAGTCCCTTACCTGGCGTTGTTCAGGTGGCTGTGATGAGCCATTCCGGTTCGGGTGTTGCGGATGCTGGATTATTGGCTACGGTTTTAACGGCATTGAATGCGCAGACGGTACGCCCTATTTCAGATACTGTGGTGGTTCAGTCGGTGGCGGTGGTTAATTATGTGATTAGTGCGGTGTTGGATATTTATCCGGGCACATCACCGCAGTTATTGCTGGATGATGTTTTGGTTGCTGTTAATCAATTTATCAATGTGCAGCATCAAATCGGTTATGACATTAATGTTTCGGCTGTGGATGCTGCGTTACATGTGCCTGGGGTGCAAAATGTGGCTCAGTTGTCTATTTTGAACGATTCTGCGGTGAATGGGGTTTTGCGTAATGGTTTGCATTTTCGGGATGGTTCTATCCTTAGAGGGCAGAGTCAGGCGGTAAATGATTTAGTGATTGAGGATCATGAGGTGGCTTTTAATACTTTAATTAATATTGTTATTGGAGCTGAACGTGTCTAGCATTTTGCCTAGCAATAGCACGGCTTTTGAATCGGCTTTGGAGTCGTCTGTTAGCCCTTTATTAGCTAACGAGATTGTTAAAGTCTGGAACCCTGATACTTGCCCTGAGCCATTTTTAAAATATTTGGCGTTTAGCCTGAATGTTGATTTTTGGGACGATAATTGGGCTGAGTTTGATCGGCGTGAGACGCTACGCAGTGCTTTGTTTGTGCATCAGCATAAGGGCACTATTGCGGCGGTGGTTCGTGCGACTGAAAAAGCTGGGTTGGGTACGCCAATCATTAACGAACATGTGGTGGTTAAATTTTATCGTGACGGGCGTTTTAGGCGCGATGGTTCGCAGGTTCGTAACTTTTTTTTACGGGATTGGGCATCTTATGAAATAACTATTGCTAGTGTTTTAAGCGTGGGCCAGGCTCAGGCGGCTAAGAAAATTATTGTTTTGTCTGCCCCAGCTCGTTCACATTTAATTAAATTTAATTTTTCTAATGGAGTTAAACATGATGGTGTTTATTTTCGCGACGGTTCTGTTACTCGAGGGAGTGTTATTTTATGACTGATTTGGATGAAAACGCGGTGTTTGAGCAGGGTATTTATCAATTTGAGGCTGATGATTTAATTCAAGGTGGAGCGGGGGGGCTGGATAATCTGCCTAATCAGCAACTTGCGAATAGAACCTTTTTTTTGAATGAATTAGCCCTGAATGATGTGATACTAGTGAGGAACTCGGTCTCACAAACTACTTCGGCGAACACGTTTGAAACATTTGCGTGGGATACGGTTGAACGCGACGATACCGACAGTTTACCCGCATCAGGCAGTTTAATTGCGGTTCCCAATGGTTATAATTTTGCACGACTGTCTGGGGTCTTTCTTTTCTCAGCTCAGGCTAGTGCTGGCGGAATAATCGGCGCTGGTTTGATACTAAACGGATCGACAGGCAGTAATTATTCAACCGTTAACGGTATGCTTCGTTTCGGCGTGGCACAGTTCGGACAGGGGTCATTTATTACACCGTGGATACCCGTCTCTGCCGGACACAGTTTGGGTATGTACGTTTATGAAACAGGAATTAATGATTCATTAACACCCAATCGTAATTTAATGCAATTAGAATTCAGGAAAAAATAATGGCGATTTTACAAAACAGCAACCTGTTGCCCGTTTTAATTATTTGGGCAATGAATAATAACTACGCGATGCCCCTACATGACCCGTTTTCCAGCTCAGTGACTATTGATGGTGCTACTGATGCACAGATTTTATCGGCGATAACGGGTAAAACACAGTCTGATATAGATGCGGCAAATGTTGAGATTGAATTGCGCGAGTTTCATCTTTTAAAAGGAAAACCGGTAGGTGATTTTGCAGAATTAAAAACCTGGGCTGTCGGTGCGATTAATAGTTCAGCTGAAAAAATACGCCACAAGGCAACAAAAGGTGCTGGGGCTATTGAGGTTTCGGGCTGGGTTGACAAATCCTTTCTTGCTGAAAAAATTATTGCAACAACGGCATCAGCGGCTGAAATTGCAATTATTCAGGCTGAGGCAGATTTGCGAGGGCTAAATGAAACGGCAGTAGAGTTATCGGCAACTATTGTTGTTAAAGCTAATGCTCTGCGTACTATTAGAAGCCACATTGACGGTTTTCAGGATAAAGCATTAAATGATATTAATGCGGCTGTTGATGAAGCGGCATTAAATGCAATGTTACCGGGGCTGATTGCTACAGCGGTCACTATTGTTACTAGTTTAAATATTTAAGAGGTTTTTTTATGACTACTCAGTATATTCATGGTGTTTCGGTTGTTGAGTCAAAGGACGGTGCGCGTCCGATACGAACGGCTGCTAGTGCCATTATTGGTATTGTCGGCACGGCACCCAATTCACAAACGGCGGTTGCAGCTGTTTTGCAGACGGGTGTGGTTGCGAGCAATAATGCATTAACATGGACGGCGGTTAATGCTAGTCTGCTGGGTAATCAGATTACTATTCTGTTGAAGGATCCAGTAGCTAATAGTCAATCGTTGTCTGTGGCGGTGATTGGTAATGCTATTACGGTTTTGCTGGCTACGGATGCGGGGGGCTTAATTACCTCTACAGCAGCGGCTGTTATTACCGCTATTTCTGGCAATTCGACGGCAAGTTTATTGGTGTCGGTTGCTAATAATGGCGCTTCTACTGGGGCTGTGGCGGTAACGGCTTCTGTTATTCCGCTTAATTTATTAGCTGGCTTGGATGATGCTTTTCCTTTGAATACCCCGGTTTTAATTGCAGGTTCTCTACAGGAAGCGGCTTTATTAGGTAGTACGGGTACATTGCCACAGGCTTTAGATTCAATTTTGGATCAGGGCGGCGCGGTGGTGGTTGTGATTCGTGTGGCTGATAGTGTTACACCGTCTGTTTTGACGGCGAATATTATCGGTGGCGTTGATGTCGTTACAGGCGATTATACGGGGATGCAAGCCTGGCTAGGTGCTCAGTCTGCTATTGGTTTTCAGCCTCGTATTTTGATTGCACCGGGCTTTTCTAATCAGGCGGCTATTGCTACTGAGATGATTGCGCTTGCCGATAAATTAAGGGCTTTTGCTTATTTGGATGGCCCTAATACTAATGATGCGGCAGCTCAAAACTATGTTGGCTCTTTTGGTAGTAAACGGGCGATGGTGATTGATCCGTGGGTCACTTCTTTTGATGTGCTTTCAGCATCTAATGTAACGCGCCCGGGTTCTGCTATTGCTGCTGGTTTACGGGCTAAAATTGATACTGAAAATGGTTTCTGGTGGTCTATGTCTAATCAGAATATTAACGGGATTATCGGCACGACTCGAACTGTTGACTTTAAAATGGGCGATGCGACTTCACGGGCTAATTTATTAAACCAGAATCATGTGACGACTATTATTCGTGAGGATGGTTGGCGCATGTGGGGAAGCAGAACCACAAACACCACAGATCCAGTATGGGCGTTTGAGCCGGTTACCCGTACAGCTGATTTAATTGCTGATTCTATTCAGGATGGGTTGATGTGGGCGATTGATCGGCCTATTAATGCCAAGTTTCTGGAAGATGTGGCGACTAGTGTTAATAATTATATTCGGTTTTTGGTGAAGTTGGGTGCGTTAATTGGGGGTGAGTGTTGGGTTGATCCTGATTTGAATACGCCGGATCAGTTTCAGCAAGGTCGAGTTTATTTTAAATACGATTTTACGGCTCCGGCTCCGGCTGAGCAGATTCAGTTAACGGCGGTTAATGTCAGCACATATTACGAAGGTATTGTGCCTAAAAAATAAGGGGTATTGGTTATGAGTGATAGAGAACAAGCCTATACAGGGCTGTCTTTGACCGTTAACGGTTTTGGTTTTGTGGGTTCGTTAATTGATTTTAAGGAACCTGTGATTGTTGAGCAGACTGAGGATTATCGAGGGGGGCGATCTGCGCCCACTAAGATGTTTTTGGGCTATGAAGCGGTTGAGTCTGAATTTAAGCTTAGTCGGGAAGATGTTTCCATTACGGCTGTTCGTGCGATTCTTGGACGTGATGTGGTGATGACTATTAGAGCATCAGTGGATGAACGTGGTTCGTCCGTTTCCCATAATTGGATTATTTATGGTCGGGTGACGGGGCAGGATGCGCAGACGATTAAAGCCGGTGTGATGGTTGAGAAAAACTATAAGGTGGCGGTTGAGAAGTTTGTTAAGTCGATTGATGGGGTGCCGGTTGAGGCGTTCGATATTGCTACCGGTGAGCTGAAATTCGGCACTACGGATATTTTGGCGAATGTTAAAGCACAGATAGGGCTGTAAAATGAGTGATTATAAGATTTTGAAGGATTGTTTTTTAGGTCGTCAGGATGAGGTTATCTCGCTTAACCAGCGACAGGCCGATAATTTACTCGCAGGTTGTTTTATTATGCCGTTTGTTAAGGTGAAGCCAACCAAGAAGGTTGAAAAATGAGTGTTGATATCCAATTAAAGTATCCATTAAATGATGGCGGTGTTGAATTAGTTAATTTAACCATGCGACGGCCTAAGGTGCGCGATATGCTGGCTGGGTCTGATGCATCTAAATCGGATGCTGAAAATGAGATTAGGATGTTTGCTAATTTGTGTGATATTACGGTTGATTTGATTGAGTCTATGGATTTAGCGGATTATAAGTTATTGCAGGGTGCGTATACGGATTTTTTAGGTTAAAGCCTTTGGATGCGCGTCGTGCTTGTATGGCGGTTGCACATTATACGGGCTGGGGCTTAAATGAGTTGCTGGATTTGTGCGCTGATGATTTGATTCAGTGGTATGAGTTAATCCCTCGTTAAAGGGCTTTAATGGTGGTTTTTAGGTTTTTTAAAGTGGTAAATGTATGTGCCAAAATATTGAGCTTTTTGATGAGTATACTGCGCGGGTCTTTTCTAGACTGTATCAGTCTTTTCCGGTTAAGCAAACTATAGATATCCTGGAGTTCTTTGAGTTAGGTGTGCCTGATAAGTATCAACCCGGGTTTGTTTTAAATATTAAGGGCGAAAGAGATATTTTTAGTGAGCAAAACGCAAAGCTGGCCTGGCATACGCTGATCTTTTTAAAAGAAAATGGCTTTGTCAGTATTGGCAGAGAAAGCCCTTATACTTATTTTTCAGATGTTACCCTGACTATTAAGGGGTTGAATGTGCTTCAGGCTGAACCCGATAGCATTAAACCTGCTAAACGTATTGGTAATGAGATTATTGGGGCATTAAATACGGGTAGATTGGAGGCGGCAAAAGCATTGGTTAGGCAGGCTATACGCTTAAGCCTTGGCGTTTAATTAGGCTATATAAAATTCTAGCTAGATTAATGGTTATTAATAATACGGCTATCAGTAAAAATATTGCTGGTGCCAATATTAATGCTGAAATCGAGCCTAGGCAAACTGTTAGTGCCAAAGAAACCCATAACCCTTGTTTAATGATAACGGTTAGGTAGATAAATAAGAGCAAATGAATACTACTCAGATAAATAACTGTCCAATCATCATTATGCATTATGTCTAAGTCTCTGGCTTTAGGTATTGTTATTGGTGCGTCTATTTCCGGTTCGGTGGGTAGTGCCTTTAAAACCCTGAATACTAAAATAGGTGACGCTGAAAAGGCCGTTAATAAGGCTAAGATCGGTAAGGCTCTCGCGGCTGATGTGATCCAGTATAAACAGAAACTGGAACGATTAAAAGCGGCTCAACAGCAGTTTGGTTTATCTAATACTAAATTGTGGCCACAAATAGCAGCCACTGAGAAGCGTTATCGTTCTGCATCTTCTGCCGCTTTAAAATACGGTATTGATGTGGGTAAGGTTGTGCGTCAGCATGATTTGCTCGGTCAGTCGGCTTTACGATCTGAGCGTAAACTTGCGCGTTTGCAGTCACGACAGCTTAATCAGTCTAGACGATCTGAATTAAAATCTAGTATTCCTGGTGTTGTTGGTTTGGCTTTTGCGGCGGCTTCTCCCTTAAAAGTGGCTATTGATTTTGAACAGTCTATGGCTAGGCTCGGTGCTATTACTCAGGGTTCTACAAAAGAAATTGAGTTGTTGACACTGAAAGCCAGAAGTTTAGGCGAAACCACTCAGTTTAGTGCTTCACAAGCTTCTGAGGGTATGCTGTTTTTAGGGATGGCTGGGTTTAGTACTAATCAAATTTTGGCTGCAACCCCTGGCGTTTTAAACCTTGCTCAGGCGGCAGGATCAGATTTAGGCCAAACGGCTAATATTGCCTCTAATATTTTGTCGGGTTTTAATTTAGAGGCTCGTGAGATGGGGCGGCTTGGGGACGTACTTTCAAGTACATTTACCAGTTCTAATACTACTTTAGAACAACTGGGTGATGCGATGAAGTTTGTGGCCCCGGCTGCTTCTGCCGCCGGTGCAAATATTGAGGAAGTTGCTGGACAAGTTGCTTTGTTAGCCAATGTGGGTATACAGGGCAGTCTTGCGGGTACTGCTTTACGTGCTTCTTATTTGCGTCTGGTTACGCCTGCTACCCAAAAACAGTTATCAGATTTAGGTGTTGCTGTTACTGATGCTAATGGAAATATGCGCAATATGCCTGCTATTTTAACGGATATAGGTAACGCGACAAAAGGTCTGGGTAATGCTGAAAAACTGGCTACGATTACTAAGATATTTGGTGTTGAGGCCGCGTCTGCTATGGTCGAGTTGACAAAACAGGCGACCAATGGGGCTTTACAAAAATATATTGCAAAATTGAGGGAAAGCCACGGTGTGACGCAGAAAATGGCGGAGCAGATGGGCAATACTACCCAGGGTTCTATAAAGCGCATGGGTTCGGCTTTAGAGTCGTTGCAAATAACATTGGGTAGTCTTTTGTTACCTGCTATTGCTTCTGTTGCAACGGGGGCGGCGGTTTTATTCGGTAAATTGTCGGTTTTGGGTCAGTCATTTCCTTTATTAACGCAAGTGGTTGTTGGTTTAGCCGTGGGTTTTGTTGCTTTGAAGATTGTAACCTTGGGGACTAAATTCGCTTTTACTGTGCTTTTTGATGGGGTTCTTATTGCTAAAGAAATTATGGATTTCTTTCGGCTTTCTACCCTTCGGGCTAATATTTCCTTAGTCACTCAAAAAGCGTTATTAATAGGGACTGCAATTAAGCAAAAAGCATTAGCTGTTTCTACTGCTGTTGTTACTGCCGCTCAGTGGTTGTGGAATACGGCGTTAATTTCGGGTGGTGTAAGTTTAGCGGCTACGGCTGGAAAGGCTGTTTTTTTTGGGGGCATTGCGTTGGCTGGTGCGGCTAAAATCGGGGTTTTTACTGCGGCTCAATGGCTTTGGAATGCTGCGTTAATGGCTAACCCTATTGGTTTGGTTATTGCCGCCGTGGTTGGGTTGGCTGCTATTGCATTTACGGTTTATAAAAATTGGGAGCCGATTAAGTTGTTTTTTCAAAATCTATGGAAAGGTATTCAATTAGGCGCTGAAAAAGCGATTAATTTTGTCGGTGATAAAATTAAAATGGTTAAGCAGTTTTTTGGGTTTTCTGATGATTCTGATTCTGAGAGTGTGGGCAAGGGAAAAAAAACGGTAGCTTCTGCGGCTTTAGGTATTGCTTTGTCTGCTCCGACTGCCGCGTTGCCAAGTCCAGTTAATACGGCAGCTTCCCCGGCTTCTGTCGTTAATCAACAGCAGTACAATATTAATATTAATCAACAGCCTGGAGAGTCTGCTGATGAGTTGGCGCGTAGAGTGGTTGAGATTCAACAAGAAGACGCATTAAGGCAGGAATCTGATGTCTGATAAAGCGCATTTTGCGGCAATTGGTGATTACCGTTTTATTATTGATAAAAACACGTATGATAATTTGCAACGTTCGATGTCATATCGTTGGAGTGCTATCAAAATCATTAATAATAGACCCGCCTATCAGTTCTTAGGCTTCGACGAAGAAATCATTACCATTAACGGTGCCGTTTTTAACTATAAAACCAATCAAGGTTTTCTGGATTCGCCTGTGACTGATTCAGGAACGGATCAAATTAGTCAATTGCGCCAGCAGGCTAGTTTAAAAAAACCGTTACGCTTTGCTTTAGATGATGGTCGTTTTCTTGGGTTTTGGGTTATTAGGTCAATAAAAGAACAACAAAATCAATTTATTGGTTCTGCGCCTCTGAAGCAAAGCTATAATTTAGTGATGGCCTATGCAGGTGATAAGGCGTGAGCATTTATAGTACTCAGGAAGGTGATATGGTTGATGATATCGCCTTTAAATTTTATGGTGATACTGTTAAAGTCCAGTTTATTTATGAGTCCAATCTCGGTTTAGTGGATCAGCCGTTATTGTTACCCTTCGGTATTTTGATCTATTTGCCTGATGTTGTTATTGAAAAGCCTAATAATATTATTGCGGATGTTTGGGCATGATTAGTCAAATTCCAGATTATCGTATTATTAACAAAACCACAGGTTCCGATCTGACAGATTTGTTAAAACCCTTTCTTGTTTCGTTGTCTTTAACTGAAAGCTCTGATAATCAAAACGATACATTAACTGTTGTAATTGATGCCAGAGGTATTAATCAATTTCCTAAGTCAGGTACTGTTTTGGAGGTTTTTTTAGGCTATCAGGGTTTTCCCCTGCCAGGTTTTGGTACCTATAAAGTGGATACTAAAAAAATTACTGGAATGCCTCTGCTTTTAACTGTTAAGGCGGGTGCCACTGATTTTACAGCGCCTTTGAAAACCCAAAAGTCTAGGCACTTTGAGCAGCAAACTTTAGGCGAAATATTAAATACGATAGCAAAAGAAAACGCTTTAGAAATCGCCGATTTATCGAAGCAAATTTCCAGCAAATTAGTACCCTATTTAAGACAGGATCAGGAATCGGATATGAACCTGATCAACAGGCTTGCTGATGATCATAGTGCTAATGGCACTATTAAAGGTGGAAAAATTGTTTTTAAAGAAATATCTGAACCTGCAAAGGTTATAACTATTACTCCTGATGATTTAGATAAATTTAGTTTTACTTGGATAGATAAACCAAGCTTTGACCAAGTTATTGCTACCTGGCATGACACCCATTTAAACCAAACGTTTAGCGAAGTTTATGACGGAAATTCATTTGTAAAAACTGAAAAGCCGAGTGTTAGCCGTGTCCCGGGGCAGTTCCAAAATAAAATAGAAGCCAGAAAAAAAGCAAAAACTAAATGGCATCATCTGAACAGTCTGAAATTAAAGGCAAGTTTTTCAATGCCTGGAAATACAAATGTTACCAGCAAACTAGGCTGTAAACTGTCTGGTTTTATTCCAGAGGTTGAAGGTTTGATTGTGTTTGTAACAACCGTAACGCATACAATCTCGAATAATTTTAAAACCAGTGTACAAGCAACTAATCAGTCAACAAGCTCTATAAGCACATGATCATCAAGGTCTACGCAGGTTTTTGATCCATATTCGTTCCAAAATTCACGGCTTCCATTGGGGCAACCTGATGATAATTTATAAGCCTGGATATTTCCGTCACTGCAAACAGGATTTCCATATCCGTCTGTGCTTTTTTTAAATCCACTTGGACAGTCATTTAATCGCCCTTTAATTTGACTAATATCTCCATTTAAAACACAAACGCTATTGCCAAAACCATAAGATTCGTTAGACATACCTATTGGGCATGACTGGCAAGTATTACTATAAATTGTAATTAAAAAAATGATTTTCCACATTTCCGTATTTTATCTTATTTTTGATATATATTAAAATTCGCAAAATGAACGCGTATTTTTCGCAAATCAAACGCCGTGCTACACTATACTCTTCAGAAATAAACACCCACAAGTCTAACATTTTCTGAATTTCATCCA
>CAZXJK010000001.1:33311-43695 GCA_964640895.1 uncultured Methylomonas sp. | reverse complement strand
ATGCCGAATATGATTATCTAGTGGTGAATGATGATTTTAATACTGCGTTAATGGATCTAAAGGCCATTATTCTTAGTCAGCGCTTAGGTATTCAACAGCAGCAACAACAACTTAGTTCTTTGTTGGTTGGTTTGTTGGCGTAAGTGCCAATAAAAAGTCCTCCCCCCTTAAAGTCAGCTATACCAATAAACTAACTAACAAAAAAATAATAACGATCATTGCCCAAATCTTTGTTTGCAAGGACCATTGTTTATCGTTTTTATAATAATTACGAACAATAAAAACCCCATAAAGTATGGCAATTATTAGAAATATAGTAGAAGTTGATAGTGATAACATATTAATTTTTACCAAACTTTCATTACGAAGTCTCCACCAAACAATTCGGCCAATCGTCTTCCCCTAAGCGAGGATTGATTATTTTGTTATCAAAGTCCTGCCAGACACGCTCATCTTTGCTGCAATCATATTCCCGACAAGGCATAGGGCGCTGTTGATAAACCTCGCAACCATGCGTATCAGGTTGAAGGTGAGCGCAGTAACCATCATCTGCTCTTGCAATAAAATATGGATGCCCCAAGTCCCATCGAACAACCCCCTCCTCAACATCTTCTTTTGACAGCGCGAACTGTAGCCGACAACAGGCAGCACGACACAAATGGACACGATTTTCACAGTCTACCGTTGCTGTTGCCTCAGCCATATATTTGCTGGTATCGTGCTCCTGAATAGCGACCCCCATTCCCTGTTCTACAAACCTTACCCGAAGACTCTCCTCGGCTGCTTCTTTACGCCGCTCAATTTCTTCTCTGGTCAAAACCCTCAGTTCTACCAATATCTCAAGCAAAGCTTCAATACTAGCAAGTGCATTACACGTTTCAATCGTGTTTAAATTAATCCGCGTATGCTCATAGAGAAAGCCTTCAATCATTTCACTGCGGGTAACGGCATCATCTTCTTTCATATTTGGCCCTAAGATAAAAGCTAATTGATTTTTAACAAAAATAGATTAATACTAAAATCATTGTAATGCTAAATAAATGGAACGGGCGCACAGGCGCGCCATGCTACCTCACGAAATTCAGGGACTCCTGTCACCTGAATTCGTTCACCTACGCAGCGAATGGGGGATGCCCTGAACGCCCTGCGTCCGTAACGACTGCGCACAAAAGCAGCTCCGTCATGACTACCTCAAATGGCTGGACGGCTATTCGGAATGCAATTCTTGCTCCTCTCGCGTGCTGCTAGCACACGTCGAATCAGCAAATTGCCCTGTCGCCTATCAGGGACTAAAAATCATCACTTCGCTAAGCTCC
Source organism: uncultured Methylomonas sp. (assembly GCA_964640895.1). Classification (GTDB taxonomy): domain Bacteria; phylum Pseudomonadota; class Gammaproteobacteria; order Methylococcales; family Methylomonadaceae; genus Methyloprofundus. The sequence goes on along the minus strand of CAZXJK010000001.1, from coordinate 42,379 downwards.
GTTTCCCTGATTTTCAGCGGATGAAATGCTTAGGAACGAGGATTCAATAATACCCGAGTCTGACTTGCCTTTTGACTGCACAATCGAGCCAGAAAAACAGTTACGTAGCCCGCTATGCGCCTGTATTTCTGACACGACTGTGCAGCCAAAATCCTGCGTCATACTTTCGGGTATTATTAAATCCTCGTTCCTTATTCTCTCAACTTATGAGATTAATTTTCCAGAAAAGTACCAATGGCCATCCTGAAATTTCTGGTCATTATCCACAACCCAAGCAACAACTTTGGGGAGTACCAATAATTGCTTCCTCACGAATAGATCTGCCTCAAAAGGAATATCCATTCCATATCGAATCACAAGTTCTTGGTAAGCCAACTGCCTAACCTTATAAACAAACCGTTCTGATTGGAGATTCTCCAATAAACATACCGGCGAATAAGGTTTCCCATTTCGATAGCGATTCTCTCGCTTAAAATTACCGGCATTCTCAGTCAGCCATAGCTTCCATATCTCCGGATTTTGAGATACCCGAACTTCTGTTGTTCCAAAAGGTTCACCTTCAGGACGCAATGGGACTTTGCCTTCTTCTTTATAAACCTTTAACTCTTCCTCAAACAATTCATCCTCATCAATCTCTTCGGGAATAAAAGCCTCTTCACTTAATTCAGCTCCCGTAATTAACTGTAAAGCTGTTGCTGCAGCTCCTGCGAACTCCTCATGCTCTAAATGTGCAACGAGTGGATATACCGCAGCAAGGTCACCCAATAGGCCTAATGCAACCAAACAATCATCTGTTGCTTTATTACTATTAACAATATCCAATAACACGTTAACTGCCGACTGATTACCACTCAAACCAAGCCCTATATAAGGCCACTGTTTCGATTGTGCTATTAGCAGAGATTGCTTCATTGCTTGCATGTTGCCTAAACGTAATAAAGCCAATAATGATTCAGAGCAAATAGAAACATCTTCATGCTGCAAAAATGGTAATAAAGATGCAGAGGAATTTTCGACTCTCAGGCACCCAATTGAGCGAATAATTTTAGCTATACTATTGTCTGGTGCAGTCTCCAGAACTTTTATAAGCGCATTATTTGCAGGAAATCGACAATAACCAAACATCTCTGCAAGCACCGCAAAACTATTTTTGTGATAACGCAGAAATAACTTGCTAAGGCTATCCTGCCAATCGCGCGGGCATTCATACTTTAATGCATCCGTAACAGCCTGAACACGCTCTTCATCGTCTATATCCAAACTATCAAAAACTTCGGCCACCCGCTTTGGCTGATTTTGGCGACAAAACACACAAACAGCGGCAAATAATTCACCAAAATCACCTTCTTCTACCTGCGTTTGACAAACCTGCAAAGCCAAATCCTCGCCCACAACCAATGCATCAATATGCGCTTCCAGTCGTTGTTCAAATTCATCAATATCCAGCCAAGTCAATTCAGGGTCATTAAGCAAGCCCAAGCGCTGTTCATAAAGAAAAGAAGCCTCTTCTAGGTGCTCCTGATAGAGTTCAATATTAAATGCTTTAATAGAAGTTGCCATAATAATCTCTAGTCAGTTTCCGGCTCAGCAAGGTCTGCTTCAGTGCCAACCTTAATTGACACCACATCATGTGGCCCATTTCTAACCAGCATATGCGCACGCCACAATAAAAACACCAGATTCTCATCCATATTGATAATCACCGTATCGAGTTGAGTTTGTAGCACTGCGCTTTTTCCACCACGCAATGCCACTTTGCATTGTGGTGCGGGGACTCCTGGCAAATTAAACTCAACCCGCCCTTCAGGAGAGGCATTAACAATAATTACCTTTTCATCACCTTTTAAATACCCTGGAGCAACCAAGCCTGGAGAGGCTGCATTGAAAAAGCGACGATCAAAATCTTCCGGCAATAAGGGCTTTCTCTGTTCATCCCAAGCTTTATCATAGGTTCCTGCTAATGATGCCCTAGGTTGCCAATGAGGCGATACAAAACCAAAACCAGCTGGGGGAGGAGTATCCCCATAGGCTTTAAAAGGGTGATCGGGATCCTCAATATTTGGCAGCTTGACCTTATCATTCGTATTCAATGCTAAATCACGATAGCCTGTTCCAACAGGATTTCTCGCTTCAAAGCGAAAAACATCAGGATCCGAGTCACGCCGATCCCAGCCACCGAAGGCATTCTCATATATTAACGGAATTTTTTCGAAAGGTTGAGGGTCGCTAATTGAGATGACACCATCATTTTTCACTAAGTAACGATCACCCACCACACGAACAATTTTTTTGACTGGTCCTACACTAATTCCGACTTGTAACTTTGTTGTATTAGGCGCTTGAGCATGGGCATGACCGATTAAGACAATATCGGTTGCGAGTTTGATAAAGGCAGTTTCGGGTTCGTATTTGTAGCTTGAGCTTTCGGGGTCAGACCATGGCTTACCTAAAAAATTGACCGGCTCCTGATCATCCCGTAGAAATAACCTTAACCCATGATTAATTTTATAAGTTGCTTTAATAATTGGAACAAATAAGGGATGTAAAAACTCATTGGTTAAAAATGCGTTCTCATAAAAGTATGGGGTATTATTATCAACCTCTGGGTGTGCCATATACTGTAACCTGGAATATATTAAGAAAATAGCTCAATCGCCCTAAACAAACATTCCTTTCAAATCGCTTAAAAATACATTTCTGCCAATGTTTTCCATGAATAATTTTTTTAACACCCACCATATAAGTATTATCCTAATATGCCAACCTAATGCTTTTATATCTAAGTTAATAATACTCAAGCTTCAATTAAAGCATCAAGTTCGTTAAATAAATTTGGTACTAGTACCTCTTCAATCGAGCAGCGAGCACTTTTAGGGCAGCAAGCAAATTCATTTGGTACACTCAACTTAAACAAGAGAGCAATATTCACCAATGCAAGCGTCTCAATAGAAATAAAATTACGGGGCCAAAAAACAGCATCATCACTTGTTACTAGCATCTTCCTTTTTTCAAATTTTTCCAATCGTTGTTGTGTTAGTAGCTCAATTGCTCCAACAAAGGCCTCTGCATCATGCCTAATTAAAGAATTACAAACATCTAAACGCCCACTCGGTTCTCCATCCAACACCATAGAAAACCTATTTAGCCTATCCGTCAAATCTAGATTTGACTTCCTGATAGCTTGCAAAACCAAACTTTGTATAATAGATATGTATAAGAAATCTTCTTCATATTCATTACTTTTTTTCCAAGTAATTGTTGGTAAATCAGTTAATTTAGCAGCCAATCCAACTTGCCCTGCCGCAATTAGGTCAAATAAAGATTCACTACGCGAAATCGACAACCAACGATCATTAATATTACTTTCTTGTTGTGATTTTTCCAAATAGTAAATTCGCCCCTGACCACTTCGAATCAGATTCTCCTGAAATTTATCATGGTTACCATCAATGAGTAGGTAACAAATAGCAAGCCCCTGAAAATTAAGTGATAAGGTATTCATCAAGCGTCCCTTTTCTGACATTGGTCTACCTTGTAATAGCATTGCCATACTTTCACAAATATCTTCCTTTAATAGTGTCGAAACTTGCTTCAACTCCATATCTGCTCCTTACAAACCATCATACCCTGCTGCCTCAGGAAAATAGAGTCCAGAAAAGCCTGCACCCTCCAACTGCTCGGCTAGATCAGAGCGAATAATAATTATATCTCCCCAGCTTTTTAGTCGAAACAATGGTAAGTCATCTGGTATTGCTTCTTCACGAAGAACCAAGCCCATACAATCAGCGATCGTATCAGGCGCAAGTTCGTTCCATTCTACTTCAGATGCATTTAGATCTATACAATCACAAAGTATGAGAGGGTGAATAAAATAATAATTTTCCAGATCTATCCGCCCCTTATGATTAACAATAGAAACTGGAAGGAATTCAACACTCCCTTCAGGTAACTTACCAAGCAAAAATAATTTCATCTTTTCAGATATTATAGGGTAAATGCTGCCATAAAGATTATCTCCTAGCTCTATATCATCTGGGTAGTCATCTCTCATCGAACAAGTCACATCATTAGGAAAACTCCCTGCAAAACTATCACCATTACACATCTGCTCATCAATATCATTTTTAGGTGTTGCAATTACACAATATCCATCGTTATACTCTGATGTCCAACGTAAATAAGTCATTAAATTCTCCAAGTTGACCACTTATAGTATTGAAAATAGTTTCTGTCGCCATTCCTCTTGGTCACTACTGGGAAATTTCGGGGGGCACTCCCTTTTCTGAGGCACCCCTATACTCATAGAGAATGGTATGTACCAACTATCCTTGATTTCCTCTCTGTGAAACCAGCAATACGCAGCACCTTTTTCTTGCTTCCCTCTAGCCTGCAGCCATTTCCTGAACTTCTTACTTGCTGCATCTAAGCGGCCTTTTAAACATTCACTCTGATCTTTGCAAGGTTTAGGAGCCTTTAACTTCTTCCAAATAGTTCTATTCAGATAATTATTCACCCCAATAATATAATCCAGGTGATCAACCTTATGGCAAGGAAGGTCAGGAAGAGCCCCAAAGCCCTCTTTTCCAGGATCTAGGCTCATCAAGAAATCAAGAGTTTTATTTTTTTTTATTTCTCGGTCAGCAGCTTCATATACTGGTTTTACTGGCAACCCTATCAAATTAGGCTCCTCATTAATATCCCATGTTGTTGCAGCCATCGAGTTATGAATATATTTCATCACATCATCGTCAACTTTAATATTACCATCCTGTAGAGTAGTAATAGGCAAAACATGATGAAATTCAGACTGACCAGCTGCATACACAACCTTATACTTATTACCTTTATTAGCACCACTTTTGATGGTAGCTTCTCTTTTTTTGGTAAAGATATAACCTTCTTTGCAATTCTTACGAAGTACCTCTGTAGACGAGCATTGACGATTAAAATTAGATTTTTCTATTTCAGCCACATGCTCCTTATCACTCATACGCCCCCCTTCCCGACACTACCAAGACTGAGCGATTACCACTCCATGAGCTTAATAAGATTAAAGTCTTACTTTGAAAGTACCCCCTTAAATAACCCTGCTCAGCCATCGCTAATGCAACCATCCCAGATGCAACACCAACTTCACCAAAAGAAATAGCAGGCAACCATTCCTTTGCTGATGACAAATCTATGCCACTTTCTTTTAGCTTAACTTGTGTATTACCCCACTCATATGCATGCCACTCAAGCCCATTAGCATCAATAATAACTTGCTTAATTTCTTCTGAACTATATAAGCTACATGACTCTATTGCTTCCATTATAAGATCCGCTAAATCAGTCCCTGTTGGTGCTGGACCATCAAATAAGTTATTCGTACATAGCTTATAATTGACATAGTCAAGCCTTAACTCATTGCCTAGTATAATTTCACCGTTGTCATCCCTTCTCAGGTACAAAAAAACCGCCGCTTCACCTGGAAAAAAACCAACAGGGTTTGCTTCACTAAAAAGTAACCCCAAACTTGCTGCCGCAACTACCATCTGCATATCAACATTTGAATCTACCGCTCCTACTATGGTACAGTCAAGTTCATCATTTTTTATTTTTTTTACTGCATCAAGTAACATTTGACCAACAATAGCATGCCCACCATAATACGTCTGCTTAAAATGCGAATTTAAGTCTAAGCTTGCAGCAGTAGCAATTTTTTGAACCAGTAATTCCCCCTGTAAAAACCACTTGTCAGAACCATTCAAATTTAATTCATAAAACAACTCTGGGGATTCCATTTCCAGCCGATCTAGCAAATCAAAATCATTCAAACTCATTAATAGCCCATATCGTGCATAAGTTTTAATCGATTTAGGTAAGGATTTTAATGCCATACTACCAAGCTCAACTATTTTCCCAGCACCAGTAAACCCTTCCCCAAGAACAGGGCAGGAGTGCCCTTTAAGGACAGGAAACCCCTCTAAATTTTCCTTTCCAAAAAAATCATATTGAGATAGGTTAAGCAATGATAATTCTGTTGCCTTAGATAAGCCCGCCCGCGCAGCAGCACAAGCTATAGTTGTATCCCAGCCTAAAGAAGTCACCATTCCGATTCCACTAAAAGAATTTCTCATTGCATTTTAAGGTTTCCGCTATTAAAGTAATTTTTACTAAATTGACATGTATTATTCCAGCGACCAGAAAAATATAGAAACGAGCATATCCATAATTCCCAAGCCTGACCTGCCTATTGTTTCCACAGTTATACAAGAAAACCCTACATATACTGTCGGAGATTATTAATACATTCACTTCTAAATCTTAACCATCAAATAAGGTCAATACACATAAACTGGCTAATCTTTATTTTCTCCACAACACCAGCAAGTTACTTTAACATTTGATGGAATTGCAATAATGGGTCCTTGGAGCAATGGAAAAGGGGGGGTATTTTTGTCATTATGCAACATCAAATCAAATGCTCTTTCCACATTTTTCCCCTCAAATTTTACATCAAAAGAAAAATTGACAAACTCTGCCTTTCCTTTAATTTTACTTGAGATTACGCCCCCACCAGCTGACCCAGGTTCATCACCAACACTCATTTTGAAGTTAGAATCCTTTACACAAGTAGAATTACCATCACACTTAACTTTTTTTGTGCCTTTTGCCGTATCTGATGACTTAGCAATATTAGGGTACGGGATCGGAATTGGGCCTGCCGGGGTCGGGGTTTTGCATACGTCAGGAAATGCAATGGTTACGCCACTGCTTGACTTATGCACAACTGATAGACTATTTGCACCTACTGTAACGGCCATTCTCCCCTCCAATCAATATAAGGTTTTTTAACAAAGCCTTATTAATTCAAACTTATACTACTTCCCTTGATCTTATTTGACTCAGATGCCCTGCTAATAACACGTTTCCCTTTTACCACCACTTTACCATCTTTTGTCAATGTTATAGAGCTCTTACCACAACTGAGCACTATTTCTTCTGTTGCGTTTAAAGTCACTTTCTTACCATCAAGCAAAGCCTCTTGCGGTCTGTTAAGAGACACAACAGGCTCTTCTTGAGAGTCAAGGTCTACCATATCACCCAAACAACCGATAATGATAGGCTCAGCTGGATTTCCACCTTCAAAAACAAGCAATACCACCGTATTTTCAGCCTGAGAATCAATAGCTCCTTTTATTAGTCGTGCATTCAAAAAACCTAATTTATTTCCTGGATAATCAACCGCTACTTTGCCATCTTTAGTGATTCCTACAATCTCACCGACACAAAAACTTGATCGTAAATCAGTTAAAACAGGCTGCCCTAAAACCACCCTTGCAATATTTTCACTCATTATCAATTTGCCTTTATTTTACTACCCTTAATAATCACATCACCACTACCTTTAATAGTTATTTTTTTACCACTAATAGTAATATCACCATTTTTTTTCATTACTATTTCAGCTTTTCCTGTTTTAAATTTTATCTCATCTTTAGCTATAATCTGAATCTTCTTAGCATCTAATGTGTACTCCTTCTTAACAGCACCTTTATACAACCCACCAATAGTTTCTTTGACATCAGCCCCAACTTCAATCGTCCTATTTTTCTCAATGGTTTCACTTAGGTCGCTTCCTACATTAAGTGAATTTTTACCGCCAATATTTTCCGACTTTGCTCCACCTATAGCTTCAGATTTAGATCCAGCGACAACTTCACTCATCGCCCCCCCCACTGAAATTGCCAAGGCAGCTCCAACTGTCAATTCCATAGAAGCTCCAACCGTTTCTGCATAGTTAATTGCAACTGTTTCTGTCAAACTGGAACCTACAATAATATTCATACTTGCATCAATTGCTTCACTATGAACACCGACAACATGAATTGATTTATTTCGAATCACTTCCTCATATTTATCTCTTTCGACTTCTAGCCTCCTATCTCTTCCAATAGATTCAGCCCGATCATTATCCACTCTAATAGTCTGATCATGCTGAACTAAAGTCCCTTGGTCATTTTCAACAATGGTATTTTGATCCTTCTCGGCGTGGATATACATTTCCTCCTCACCCATTTTATCTTCAAAGCGAATCTCATTGAAATTAGCACCGCTACCGCCTTGTGAGCTACGGCTTTTGATACCACTTTGAGTTTTATTAGCCGGCAATTCATAAGGGGGAGTTTGATCACCATTATAAACACGCCCTGTCACGATTGGCCTATCAGGGTCACCTTCTAAAAATTCAACAATCACTTCTTGACCAATACGTGGGATATGAATCCCGCCCCATGTCTTGCCTGCCCATAACTGGGATACGCGTACCCAACAAGACGAGTTTTCATCGGATGTTCCATACCGATCCCAATGAAACTGTAATTTGACTTGGCCATGTTCATTAGTATAAATTTCTTCACCGCCCGGCCCAACTACGACTGCAGTTTGCGGCCCTTGTACAGCGGGTTTAGCTGTCATCCTTGCAGGCCTAAAAACTACGTCACTAGCAACCACTGAAAAACCATTTGTATAAGAGCTACTCCCTCCACTACCTGCTTCAAAGTCATCGCCCTGATAATTATGAGTCACTGATACCAATAGATATTCTCGATTCTGATCTTCTCGGGTAAATTTCGCCAAATTGAATAGCGCTCCACACTCCATTCTCCTTACATTTCCTTGACCTTGTGCCTGTGCATGTTGGGTATGTAATTCTTCTATGCGGGTCCGTACGTAATTATCACCATCACTACTGGCCACATATTCTCCAGGGTAATCAAAAATCTCATACTCTGATTCGCTATGATCCTTGGCAATCTTGGCATCAACCTCTAGAGCAAGTTTAGGAAGCTTGAAGTCATAGTCTGTTAATACACAAGTTCCCGGCTGAATTTTCTGCGAAAAGAACCAGCTGTTTATACAGACTTCGTCATGTACTTCTGATTCACTAAGAGGATGATAATCAATATCAGCACCGTCTTCTAAAGGACTATGTGAACTACTGCTATCAGCCAGGTTCAGAGTATGCTTACCTTCTTCATGGGTAAAGTAATAATAAATGCCTTCCTGCTCCATCAAGCGACTGA
>CAZXJK010000001.1:0-33211 GCA_964640895.1 uncultured Methylomonas sp. | reverse complement strand
CCTTCTTCATGGGTAAAGTAATAATAAATGCCTTCCTGCTCCATCAAGCGACTGATAAAATTAAAATCGGTTTCGCGGTATTGTACGCAGTATTCCCATGTACGATAGTCTGCTGTTAACTTGCTTTCAATATCACTAAAACCCAAGCCATTACAAACTTCATTGATAATATCAGGGACGGTCATTTCCTGAAATATTCTGCAATCTGAGGTGCGCGTTAACATCCATAACCAAGGCTGAATGGTTGCATGATAGCGGTGAAACTGCCCCTCATTCACTGCTTGAGAAATGCTCGTTATATAGCCATTAAAAAAGCGCGTACCTTCCTGCAAATCCATGCGTACGGAAACATTCTGACCAAGAATTTCTGCAAAATCTATATCTTGTTCACTGGCAAGGTCGACATTAATGGTAAATAACCGCCCTAACTCTTCTTTTACCATTAGCCCTTGCAGCAATAGCACATCTTTACCAAGTGGCGTAATAATTTCTATTTCACGATTTTCTTGAGTTGGAGGCATATTAAATACTCATTTAAATATTAATGTATCAATCAAACTGATAACTAAATTCACTGTCTTGCACCGAAATGGTAATCGCTGATATAGCGTTACCCGCCATCATTTGTGTTAAAAACTCCTGACTAATGGTTGGTAACACCGTATTGGTTAAAATAGCATCCACAACCCGCGCACCACTTTCCACTTCACTACAACGACTGGCAATTAGTTGTACCACTTCATCATCATAATTAAAAGGGATACCATGATTTTCCAACACTCTTTTTTCGATACGTGCTAATTGTAATTTGATAATAGCCTGCATCATATCATCACTGAGTGGGTAATAAGGTATTGTTACCAAGCGTCCCAATAGCGCCGCAGGAAAAACTTTTAGTAATGGCTCACGTAAGGCTTTGGCAATACCTTCTGGCTCAGGCATTAATTCAGGGTCTTTACATAAGTTAGTTATTAACTCAGTTCCTGCATTGGAGGTTAATAAGATAATGGTATTTTTAAAGTCAATAAAGCGACCTTCGGCATCTTCCATCCAGCCTTTATCAAATACTTGAAAGAAGATTTCATGCACATCAGGGTGGGCTTTTTCGACTTCATCCAACAATACCACACTATAAGGCCGACGGCGTACCGCTTCGGTCAAAATACCCCCTTCACCATAACCGACATAACCAGGAGGAGAGCCTTTAAGGGTAGAAACCGAATGTGCCTCTTGGTATTCACTCATATTAATGGTGATAATATTTTCTTCACCACCATAAAGTGCCTCTGCTAAAGCCAGCCCTGTTTCAGTTTTCCCTACTCCCGAGGTGCCACATAATAAGAATACCCCAATTGGTTTACCTGGATTATCCATGCTTGCACGGGAGGTTTGTACGCGTTTGGCAATCATATCTAGCGCGTGACGCTGACCAATAACGCGTTTATTAAGCGTTTCTCCCAAATTAAGAATAGCCTCAATTTCATTTTTGACCATGCGTCCGACCGGCACCCCTGTCCAATCAGCAATAACCGAGGAAATCGCTTGGCTATCGACTGTAGGAAACATTAAGGGTTGCTCGCCTTGCATTTCACTAAGCTTAAGTTGTAAATCTTTCAGTTTCTGAAATAATTCCTCACGCTGCGTATCATCCATTACAGCATCCGTTAACAGTGCTTCTGCATCAGCATTATCCGTAGTCTCAGTTGCAGTATTATCATCAGCATCAGATGCGATCGCACTGCTATCATCACCAAGATCCTGAGGAGACAATTTAGCGCGTAACGCCAAAATTTCTTCAACTAATTGCTTTTCTCCCTGCCAACGCTCTTCCAGCTTAGCAAGCCGCTCTTGTTCTGCTGCTAATTTAGTGTCTACTTCTGTAGCACGCTCGCCTGTATCAATCCCGACATCGGCTTCCCGCTTAATAATTCCCGCTTCAATATTTAATGCTTCAATACGCCGCCGGCTATCGTCCACTTCCGCTGGGACTGAAAATTGACTAATGGCAACTCGTGCACAAGCCGTATCGAGCACACTAACTGCTTTATCGGGTAATTGTCTATCAGGAATATAGCGATGTGAAAGTTTGACAGAATCTTCCAGTGCTTCATCCAATAATAATACTTTGTGATGCTTCTCCATAACGCTAGCAACACCGCGCATCATCATCAGTGCTTTTGCATCATCAGGTTCATCTATTTTGACTACCTGAAAACGGCGAGTCAATGCGGGGTCTTTTTCAAAGTATTTTTTATATTCAGCCCAAGTTGTTGCCGCAATCGTACGTAATGTACCGCGAGCTAATGCTGGCTTCAATAAATTAGCGGCATCACCTGTTCCTGCTGCACCACCCGCACCAATTAAAGTATGCGCTTCATCAATAAAGAGAATAATGGGTTTTTCAGAAGCTTGCACTTCTTCAATTACTTGGCGTAAGCGATTCTCAAACTCACCTTTCATGCTGGCTCCGGCTTGCAGTAAGCCCAAATCCAAAGTTCTGATACTAACATTTTGCAAAGGTTCAGGCACATCGCCTGCGGCAATACGTAAGGCAAACCCTTCTACTACCGCCGTTTTCCCAACACCAGCTTCACCCGTTAAAATTGGGTTATTTTGCCGGCGGCGCATGAGAATATCGATAATTTGTCTGATTTCATCATCACGACCAACAATGGGGTCAATCTCGCCATTGCGCGCGGCTTCAGTTAAATCAATTGAAAACTGCTGTAATGCAGCTTGCTTACCCATTTGTGCTGGTGGAATGGCACCTGAACTTTCACCAGGTGCGGCATTGCCGGCTAATGCACTGCCATCTTGCGCATGCATAGCATCTTCTGGCGAACCTGAAATGATCTCATTAAATTTTTCTAGCAGGGTGTCGGCATTAATTTTCTTAAATTCAGCAGAAATCGCATGTAAGCCATTGCGTAAATCTGTGGTTTTAATAATACCAATCACTAAATGTCCAGTACGCACCTGATTGCTGCCGTACTTCAAGCTAGCATACAACCAACCTTGCTCAACCGCTTCTTCTACATGGGCGGATAAGTCGGAAATAGAAGTTGCACCCGCTGGTAAGCGGTCGAGTGAATCAGTAAAATCTCGTGCCAGAACAGAAGGATTTAACTGAAAGTGCTTAATGATTCGGTGCAAATCTGAATCTTGTAACTGTAATATTTGATGCAGCCAATGCGCTAATTCCACATACGAGTTACCCCGCATCTTGCAAAAAACTGTTGCGCTTTCGACCCCCTTATAAGCTAAATTATTTAACTTACCAAATAATGCAGTTCGACTAATATCAGTCATTCCATTCCTCCCAAGTTGAGATACAATTCATTGACATTTTCTTCTCTTTTACCAGTTTGCAACCAGCTTGTCCAGCCAAGTTGACCATATTGACCAAGCTGCATAGTCGGCACTTGTGCTTTTTGCAGTATCAAATTCAGATCCCAACTATACTCAAAGCCAATATAGTTTTTCACCAAACTCTGTAAACTTTGCAATTTATCACCTGTAGGCAATAGGCTTGCGTATTCATTTATCGTCAAAGGCCCAATAGTAATACGAAATTTATGCTGACATTGCCAGCTTCTGGTACCAATCACAGCAGAAACCCCTAATTGCCCTGTACTGCTATCATCATTAAGAAAACAATAACTATCAGCAGGAATATCTAACCATTCACCCACAAATTCCTGAAGTTGCACCGGCACTTGGAAATAATCACTTAAGATAGCTTGCAAACCACTGGCATGCTTTGTTTGCGAGCCTAAATGGGCAGCAAAATGTAGCTTAGTATAATCAGGAATAACATCCCGCTTTTGTTGTGCGGCTTCACCTAGCCCACATAATGCCCCCACATACAATGCAAAGCGATTTTCACCTGCCCGATCAAGTTGTACTGTCGGCTCTTTATCCGCCCAAGCTCGATAAAAAAAACTCAGTAAGCGGTGATGAAACATATCCGCAAAAACAGCAAACGTGTCATCTTTGGAATTACGAATACGGCTACGCGCAAACTCGGTTAAATGCAATGGCAATGGCCCATTCGCACCAAATACGCCGAAGAAAAATACATTTAACTTAGGTAATTGCTTACCTTTAATACTAAAAGAAGCCAGTGTCGTACGCGCAAATTGCAGGCTAGGCTCTTGCCCAAAACGTACTGCATCATCAGCTGGTTTTATCGAGTACCCAATACGTGCTTTATCTTTATACCAGCACTCCAATTGACGTAGCGCAGCAAAAAATCCGTATTTATAGGGTTCTTGCTGTAAGTCTTCGAGCAAACTTATAGAGTTGCTCTGGTCCCTGTTCTTACTGGCCATCGCATGATCTCCCCGCGTTCACGTGTCTTGATTACAAGCTGAGTAAAGCTATTAATGGAAGCATATTTCCGAAAAAATTGCTCCATCACCGCCCCCAATAAAAAACACCCCGCTCCCACAAATGCCGATTCATCAAAATTAAGGGTAATTTCCAAGCCGCGACCAAAACACATCGGCCCCGAAACGGGAATACGCACAGTGACTGCTTTGCTCTCTACCGACACGAGCCCCTCAATTTGCTGCCCAATCGATGGTTCAGTATAATTCCCATACAAGCGCAATAAATCACGCAATACCGTTGCCCCCTGCTTACTATCATTATTAACCAAGCTTAAATAATTGAGTGATAAGTGGTTGATTAAGCGCCAAGCATGCTCCCCTTCAGCATGTGAAGGCTCAGGATCTGTCGGCCCAGCCAAGCACCGTACCGCTTCAATAGGTGCATTAACAACCCAATTAAAATCTGTCTTACCCTCGCCCAACATCATCATTTTCGGTAAGTCGCGATTTGTACAGAGTGCTTCAAGACCTAATTGCTTTAGTTCAGTGTTGTATGGTGTTTCACTGGCATCAACCAGTGAAATAAACGCTTCACTACCGATATAATCTGTTTTTAATTTACCCACCCTGCTAGTGGTTGGCTCCAATGTCTGTTGCCGTCGTACCGTATAATAAGCGCAATCACCTATACCAATATCTTGCTGACTAGAATAAAAAGGTCGAAATACTTGTTCTGTTGTCGTACCAACACCATATCCTTCAACATCTTCAAGACTAAAGACTTCAAAATCATTTGGCTTCGTTCTATCTACCACTATGTGATGCTCAGTACTTCGCTGTTTTAGGTGAATACGATCGGTTCTTTTAGGAAATAAATTGATGACAGGCGTGCAATTAAGCATAAAATGACTGACATCAATTAAGCCCTCAAACTCGCTAATATTGTGGTCCAGCAGAATAACAATTTCTATCTCGGTATCATTACAATCTTGCAATGCGGGTTGCAACTGAGCAATATCAACGAATAAGTAGCGCTGTGGCAATGCAAAGTACTCTTGTAACAACCGATAACCCTGAAATGAAGAAGATTTACCAGGAAGTAATGCCTGTTCTGCATCAAAGCCTAAAGCTTGGATCGATATTTTATTAAGTACTTTTCGATAAGCCTGTGATGACGTGTTCCCCCCTTGCAACACGACTGCAACACAATGCCCCAGCAATAGTTCATACAACTGAAAAGGCAAACTACCGCTGCCATGCAAATACAGGGGCAGATTTTCAATATTTAACTGCTGAAAAGTAAAGCCCTGTACCGTCTGCAACGTTAAGCGTAAACCTGCTTTTACACCCTTAATTCCTGAGCCTGCATAGCGCAAAGCTTCACCTAAAGGCAAATAACTTGCCTCTTTTATTTGTACCGGCCACAGTGTTATCTCATGCGCAGTACGAAACTCACACTTACTCCGTCCTTTAACATTACTATGGCTTAACAATCGAGTTTGCCTAGGTAAAATAAACCCGTTTTCAGTCACACCTCCCTTTAAATCTGGCTGAATTTGTACAACAGCCATTGAGGGTAAAGGCGCTAAATAATGCGGGTAAACAATTCCCAAAAGATGCTGGGTAAAGCGTGGAAACTCTGCATCCATTTTCAATTGAATACGTGCCGTTAAAAATGCAAAACTTTCTAACAAGCGCTCTACATACGGATCCGCACACTCTGTCCCGCCTAAGTCTAGGCTGGCTGCTATTTTCGGATATTGCTGAGCAAATTCTGAGCCCATCTCGCGAATAAACTGTAATTCTCGCTGATAATACTCAAGAAAGCGTGGAATCATCGACTGCCCTTTTCATGAAAATCATAAACACTCACATTGCCACTTTCCATTTCAAACTCGGTCCGCAAATGCAAATGCAATGGCTCTGGCTCTGCCCATAGTTGCCCTTCTATTTCAAATGTAACCGCATTATGATTAAACATACTTTGATCTGCCATAATTCTTACAACTAGCGTTTTTTGAATGATACGGGGTTCAAAATCAATAATAGACTGTTTCAACATACGCTCAATAGTACGCAAATCGACACCTGATACCGTTTTGCCGGTTAAATCAGACATGCCATAATTTATAACTGAACGTCGTATTTCTTGATAATTTTGCAATTCATTCGCTATTTCATATTGCCTGGAATTGAGCAACCAGTTTAAATCCCTTTTTACACACGCCCTAATCTCTGTCAATGAACTCACGGATGCAGTCAGCACAGTATATTGAGCACGTGCTTGGTCTAATTGTGCTTGCAGCTCATTAGATTGTTTTTTATACTCATCTTCAGTTAATGTTTTTTGCTTGCCCAACACAGCCGTCAATTCTTTTTCAAGGCGCTTAATTTTTTGCTTATGTAACTGTATTGAACTATTGATAGGGTCATCGTCTGTCAAACGATCAAGTAGTGAGGGCAAAAAGCGTTCTTTCGGTAGCGTTCTAGCCACCCTGGACAGCCTCTTCAGTAATAAGGTCATTATCAAACTGAATGGATCTGATATCCATCAGTGCATATTCATCTATGTCGGTTGCTAAAATTTTCTGGCCTATGCCTAGAAATAAATCATCCCCACAATCTTGCCATTCTGTTTTGCGAGATAAAGCAATTAAAGAGTCGTGTTGGTAGGAAAAAGGATATCGGCTCGGTAATACACCATAACTCTCACCGCCATTCAACCACTTAAAATGCGCAGGCACCCAAACAACATCACGTAAGTCAGCAGGCTCATCAATGACAATTGATGCTATATTTTCAATAGGAATCCATAAGTAACGCCCATCCACCATTGCCTCAATAACCGGTCCAATACGTGAATCACTATCCGCCATCCATGTAAAAGGCTGCTCATCCATTTTTCCTGAGGTAGCAGGTGCAGCTGCAAAAGCCTGAGCACGTAATTCTTGTGATTTCAAATATTCACCTTGCGCCGTTAATTTAAGGGCTTGTATTAACAAGGCAACCCATTCACTAGGCTTACCAAAAATAATCGGCTCTTTCTTGCCCAAAAATACATCTTCACGCAAACGCTCACAGGCGATGACTTGGCGATACATAGAGACCATCGCTAAGCTACCTGCATCTAGCTCACCCACAACATTTAGCTGCGTTAAAGCGCGCTCCCACTCACCCAATACGACTAACAACTGGAACAGAAAGGTACGTAATTCTGCTTTCGCAGGATTACCCCGTATTTGCGACTGCAGTTGCAATAATGCGGCTTGTACATCACCTTGATTTAATAGCTCTTCTGTGGTCATAGCTTACCGTAATGATTGAAGGGAATTGATAATTATATTCTTAAAGGTAATGTCCAAATTATATCAGGACAACTACCTTCAGCAGTTATTGGTGTTCCAGCTTTTTATAATAAACTCTATTTGGCTATCTCTTTTGAACGTCACCATTCCCATACGCCACCTTTTTAACAAGGTGCATGCAGACAATACCACCGCCCCCAAGTGTTCTAAAGCACCCCAAAGTCAATCATTAAAAGCCGGAACATCAAGTTTATTTACACGAACATTAAGAAGCTTCACCTGTTGCCACGTTAAAAGTTTTCTCAACCTTAGTTCCTGCCTTACCTTTATCATCCATAGGTGTATAAATAACCTTAATTGTGTCATAAACATAACTACAATTCATGACAGGACGATCTGAGCCACCCCCATTAATGGATACCGATTGCACCATTAAGTTAGTAAACTCGTAGCTCCAATAAACTTCACTGTTTTCAGTCTCCTGGCACACATGCAAAATTGCTTTTGCGATATGCGTCCCTTTTGCACAATACATTTGTTGATCACAAGTACTTTTATCAACATACTGCGTAGTGCTCAAAGCCTGAAAATCAGCACGTGAAGTTGCTCTGCCACCTGTTCCGCCTGTTGCTGACATCGGCTGAGAAACACCACAAGAAAAACCCATCAACTCAATCCAATCTTTATGATCTTTTTGTATTGATTCACCTTTAATTTTATCTAACTGTAAATACGTATTTGTAGCCATACTAATTCTCCAATAAAAAATAGTTAAACATCATTCTCTCATGTGGAGGGTTTCCATACTCTCCCGTCCTAAAGGCTGATTGAGGAACGAGAATTCAATAATACCCGTCCCTAATAATCAACCACCACCTTTTTCCGAAGGTAGTTTTGAAACAAGCCGCAATGAAACGGTCAATCCTTCAAGTTGATAATGCGGCCTTAAAAAGAACTTAGACGAATAATACCCAGGGTTGCCCTCAACTTCCTCAACAACCACTTCGGCAGATGCTAAAGGCTTTCTTGCCTTATCCGCTTCAGACGCGGTTTCCGGGTTAGATTCAACGTAATTACTAATCCATTGGTTTAACCAGTCTTCCATATCAGAACGCTCTTTAAACGAACCAATTTTATCTCTGACAATGCATTTCAAGTAATGCGCAAATCGACAAGTAGAAAATAAATAAGGCAATCTAGCCGCTAAGTTTGCATTTGCAGTGGCATCAGGATCATCATATTCAGCTGGTTTTTGCAATGACTGTGCGCCAATAAAGGCCGCAAAATCAGAGTTCTTTTTATGTAACAATGGCATAAAGCCATTTGCTGCCAATTCAGCCTCGCGTCGATCACTAATCGCAATCTCAGTAGGGCATTTCATATCAACCCCACCATCATCGGTAGGAAATGTATGTGTCGGTAAACCTTCGACAGCACCACCTGACTCTATGCCGCGAATACGCGAGCACCAACCATACAACTTAAATGACTGATTAATATTAACCGCCATTGCATAAGCCGAGTTTGCCCAAGTGTAATTATCATGTGATGCATTCTCAACATCTTCTTCAAAATCAAATTCTTCGACAGGGTCAGTTGCCGCACCATAAGGCAAGCGCGATAGAAAGCGTGGCATCGTTAAACCAATATAACGAGAATCCTCCGACTCTCTTAATGAACGCCAAGGTGCATATTCTGGTGTTTGAAATATTTTAGTTAAATCTCTTGGGTCAGCCAACTCTTGCCAACTATCCATATTCATTAATTTTGGTGCTGCCGCCGCAATAAATGGCATATGCGCTGCCGCAGATATTTGTGCAAACTCATTCAGGAACTCTACATCAGGAGGTGTGTGATCAAATTCATAGTCACCCACCATACAACCAAAAGGCTCCCCGCCAAACTGACCGTACTCATGCTCATAAATTTTCTTAAATAATGGACTCTGGTCCCAAGCCGTGCCTTTAAATTTTTTCAGGTTTTTATGCACATCTTTTTTAGAAATATTAAGCACCCGAATCTTTAACATTTCATCCGTTTCAGTATTGTTAACTAAATGATGCATACCACGCCAACTACCTTCAAGTTTTTGAAAGTCTGCATGGTGCAAAACCAAGTTAACTTGGTCTGTTAAGCGTTTATCTATTTCAGCAATCATGGCTTCAATCGACTTGACCGCGTCACCTGAAATTAAGGCAGTATCTGCCAAAGCTTGTTCAGCTAAAGTTTTAACCGCATTTTCAACGGCTTCTTTTGCACGGTCTGATTTTGGCTTGAACTCTTTCTGCAATAACGCTGAAAAATCACCACCCTCTTGCGTTGCTTCTTCCGCAGCGGCTTCTGTTGCTTCTACTTCTGCTTCAGCCATAATTAGCCCTCCTCAGCTTTATTGTCATCACCACCGGCATCATCACCCTCAGCACCCGGCTTGGGTGCTGCAGCTAAAGACTGTAATAAAGCAGGATCATTTAGTGCATTAGCAATGAGCTCTTATGCTCCACCCTTGCCATCCATATAGGTTAGTAAGTTAGCTAATTGTGTCCGAGCTTGTAATAAATTACTTAAGCCATCCACTTTACTGGCAATTGCTGCTGGCGAAAAGTCATCCATGTTCTCAAAAGTGAGATCAACACTTAAGTTACCTTCACCCGTCAATACATTAGGAACCTGAAAAGCAACTCTTGGCTTCATTGATTTCAATCGATCATCAAAATTATCAACGTCAATTTCCAAAAAATCTCGGTCACCAACGGGTGCAAGTGCCTCAGCTGGCTTGCCAGACAAATCTGCCATTACCCCCATCACAAAAGGTAATTGTACTTTCTTCTCAGCACCATACAACTCGACATCATATTCAATCTGCACCCTTGGTGCTCTATTACGAGCAATAAATTTTTGACTACTTGCTTTAGCCATTATTGGCCTCCTATTAAATTATTTTTATTATCAATAAAAGTTATTTTTTACTACTCATTACTTTCGCTCTAATAATCATTAGTCCTCATCTACATCCTTAATTCCGCATATATTTTCCGCTTGATCAATACCATCAGGTGTCATATCCCTTAAAATATCCATAAAATCCATGGTCATTAATTTTTTGGCTCTTTGCAATAAAAAAGGTGCCGGACTGGATGGCTCATTAAGCTCAAAATATTTACAAATATCATCAATAGCACGCATAGCATCATTGCGAGAATGAATACCAGCTTGTTTGCCTACTTTACTTCCAGCACCCCCACCTAAGCTAGCACCCACCTCAAGCCCATCGTCATCAAGCTCAGTAGCATCACCTTGAAACTCAGGCCTTTGCTGTAATTGCTGCCCAACAAACATTGAAATACGCTGTAATAAACTCGTCACATCACTAAAAACAGGCGCATTCATAGCACCTGCTTTCTCCGTCAGCACAACGGCTAATGCGTTTAATTGTTGTAATGCCTGCTTAATTGATGCTACCAAGTTTTGCAAAGTATCGAAGTCTGTCTCAATAAAAGCTCCCTCAATTATTGACATTTTAGGCACCTCACCTTCACCTATTGGCTTCACCCTGCCTTCAGCAATTTCAACATCTTGCCAAGAAAATTTGCCTAGGGCCGATTGTGTCAAAGCAATATGATTAAGCGGTTTTCTGAACAATAAATAATCATTTAGCCCACTCAATGTATTCATTCTCAGGATTGGATAATCATCTTCTGGGTCTTGTACAGGATAAACATCATCCCAATAGTTTTCCATCCACCCCAATAGCAGAGTTATACCTTGCTCTAAGCCTTGAAAACCATCAGAGCGTACCAAAGCACAAATTAGTGGCATGGCAACTTGGACATCTTTAGTTTTTGTTAATAGTTCTAACGCTAAACTTCGCACGACTTTCCAGTCAGGTTCTTCGGCTGGGATGATCGAGTCACCCATTTGGCGCTCTTCGACAAACCTATTTTCATCCTCTAATAATAGAAAGTCAGCGTCTTCCTCAAGGTTTTCACCACAAGGGGAATCAGCTGAAATTTCACTCAATAAATTGTCCAAATCAATTTCAGCCACTAAGCTCTCCTTATAATCGTCTTTCGTTTTCTTGCTTTAAAAAATAAAAGCCAGACTCAAAATATAGCAAAATAATACACAAAAATTGTGATGCAGTTCACATTACCCTTAATTTAGACACTAACACTAAACCTAACCTGGCAAAAAGAAATCACTTTATTTAACGCTGTATAATTAAATCTGAATATACTGTCATTTCAATATGCTCTGTCACTGATGCTTAAAATAGCAGACTCACCCAATACCCCTAAAAATTTCAACCTTTTTCAGCTTGTACTAAAATTAGCGTAGTATTATCTCGAGCACCTCGTTGCAAGGCTAACTCCATCAAGTGATTCATCGCTTGTTGATACGGCATTCCCCTTAAAACATCTTCAATTTCACTGTCGGCTATCTCTTTATTTAAGCCATCACTACATAATAAAAAAATATCGCCATGACATACTTCTTGAATTTGTGCATCTAAATAAACAGTCTCTTCACCACCAATAGCATGCGTCAAGATTTGCGCATAGGGATGTAAAGCAACTTCCTCAGGGCTATAGCCTTCCGCCAAAAGCGCCGCTTCATTATTATGATCACGCGTTAGCTGCTTAAGTTCACCGCGCCGAAACAAGTAAATACGACTATCGCCAGACCACATCGCAATACAGCTTTGCCTATTTGCGTATAACACAACGACTGTACTGCCGATAATATCATTACCGCCAGTTTCAGCAGCTTGTGCTATTAATGTTTGATTTACCTCATGTAGGCACTGGTAAATTTTCTTAACCGTGGTTCCAATTGCTTTTTCAGGTTCAAATTGTTTAAGCATTTCAACAATTTTATTGCTCGCCAAATGACCATCTTTATGACCGCCCATACCATCGGCAACCACCCATAAGCGCTTGTCAGCTAAATCAGCAAAACAATCCTGATTAATCGTACGTACCATACCCACATGTGTACGACCACATGAAGACCATTGCACTTGCGTCATTAACTTCATTACGTTTGCTTGCCAAAAGGCACGACGGGGTAACGACACCCTTCCCAGCCCCACTTCTGCCAATTACCATCAAACATGGCGGCTATACCATCAAAAGAAGGCATACCCTCACAAATTAAGAGCGATGGCTCCACTTGTTCGGAGCCCTGTGTCCACCAAACACTATAAGCAAAACAGTACTCCTTCAGTAAATTATCTAAAAAACAAGGTAGTATATCGTTTATTGTTTGCTGTGCTTGAATAGGTCGTTGCCAAGCATTATGTATTGTTTGCTTATTAATTTCGGCATCAGTAGCCTGCGGCTGACATTTATTAATAACGGCATCAGTCTTTAATTTATTCAACTGTTGATTAAACTGCTCCAAACTAAAGTCATCCAACAAACTGGATAACGCCAAAGCCTCCACTCCTGCAAACCAAGATTCCTCACGCTGCAGTACCGCAAATGGATTTATATCGTAACGATTCATGGTGGCAATCGTCATAGGATAATACCTGCCGACTCGGTCGACACTGGGCATCAGCACCCCCATCCAGCCATTTTCACCACAAATTCCAGGGGCCAATACAAATCGATAAATAGGCCCTGTTAGGTAACAATTTAACCAATCATCTTGGAGTTGCTGGCGACTACTCATTACTGCCTCTTGTAACCAGGCATCCCAAGGGTCGGTAAAGCTAGCAGGCAAGCCTCTACTTACAAAATCTCCGTGAGTAGAAACTTTTCCATAGTATCCGTTTATTATAGGGTCGATAGGCATCTGAATGATTTTAAGTCAATTAATTGAAAAGGGTTAACAGCACTACTTGCTTGTAATTCAAACTTGGCTTCCCGCCCTTGGATTTTAAAAGTCATAATAAATATAGCTGGATTAGAGGTGCGCGTAATATCGGCTTCATCAAATATTCTAAAAATAGCCCAAGGCCCATCTTTAGAAATCCCCGAGTACCCTTGTTTAGGTGGCAACATTTGTATACGTACTTGCCCTGAATTATTGGGGCCTGGCCATTTCATCGCAACAGGCCTTACTGGCCCATGCGCATAGGTTAATACTTGCCCATCAATATCCATAGTGAACTGCACTATGGATGAACTCATAGAAATGGGTTTAAGTTTAAAACTAATGGCTGGTGACTGCCTCCCTAAGCGAAAAAAAGTATTTTTAATATTTTCAGCACGCTGAAACTGCTTTAAGGCCCCCATTGAAACCCCAGCCTTACCTTTACCTCTCGTATTCCAACGCCAATTCCTACGCCCTTTTTCTACTGAAACAGCGAGGTACTTATTATAAAATTCATCCATTAAGCCTTTCGGGCCAAAAAAGTAGGTAAAATCCTCAAAAGTAATTTCTCTAGATTTTTTACCCACAGGGTATAAGCCCTGAATCGCTTGCCGGCAAAAAGGTAATACTTCAGCACGCCACATCGCATTTATATGCTTCTTAGCCCCACCACTCACAATATTAATGACCGCATCCCCCACTTTCGCCATCATATCACTGACAGGCAAAGGACTGCGCGAACCATCTAGCTTAGTTTTTGCAGCCACTTGCAGCACTCGTTTCCGTTCGTCAGTTTTCAGAGGCCCCTCTCCCATGCCTGCTAGTGAATTAAGGTGAATATATAATTCATTTAATGTTGCTAAATTTCTATCCAATGGGGGGGGCAAACCATCTTTTGATTGTACTAGCGTATTCAGCTCGGCAAAATGGCGTATAACTCTATTAGTGGAAGCACCAGGAGCTTGAGTTTCTGGTGTATTGCGCATTATGTTATCCAGTATGGAGCCAGCCGCGTCAATTTTTTCACCTGCTTTTGCCAACAATGAGTCATCAGCTTCTTTATTCATACAGCTCAAGCTTGTTTCTTCTGCTACGGATTCAAGAAATAATTTTACGGGCGACTGCTCTCCTGAAATAATTTTTAAAGCATCTGCTATTTGTGCTTCCGTCGCAAAGGGTTTGATTTGAATATCTGTCAATAAATCATCCCAGTGCCGAATATAATCATCCAAATATAATGTTAATAAATCAGTACGCAAGGCCTGTATATCTGCATCCGAAAATGCTACAGCTTGCTCTTTGTCTTGACCAAAGACCCAATTATTAACGGCTTGCTGCTTAATAAAACCTTCATTATTTGGCAAAAATAGATCTTTATAGCCTGCACAAGTAAATAGCGCAGGCACACCACCCGCCAATGATTCACCATTTTTTCTGGATAAAACCAGCACCGCATCACGCCCGGCTTTTTCACTTACCCGATAATCAGCTAATTTATTTTTATTTAACTCTAATTTTAGGTGCGCATAAACGCGTTGTGCGACTGGGGTATCTTGTAATATCTGCCTAGTTTGCTCAACCAATACTTTATTTAAAGGTCTTGGTAACGGTGCAGGGCGCACTGCCAGTAAAGTATCTAAATGTAAATTTAGCGATGCCCGTTGCCCAGTACTGATCTCTATCGGTAGGTTATATTTCCAATACAATTTAAACCATGCCGCAATGGCATCAGCATCATAGTGCTCCGAACTGGCCAACATTAAATAAACTTTAAGGGCCTCATACAAATAATCACTATTATCCGTATTCGTTTGTAACTGTTGCTCAAGCCGGTGCATCATCCTTGGCAAATAACTTTCTTCAAGTAGTCTGCGATACAGCATCACTTCGGCACTGCCTAGCTTATCTCCCTGATATAATCCAAAAGTAAGTGACCAAGGAGTACCCTGCTGTTGCGCTGCATACCCTCCCGGTAGCGCCCGTACTTTATCTAAAATAGCCAATAACACCAAAGGATCAGTCTCTTCAGGGTTAATTTCATTAACTTTTTTCTCTATCGTCACTGCCTGTGCAGACACTTCTTTTATATAAGCTTCATTACTAAAATAGCTCGTTACCCAAGCAAAAGAAATAAGTCCAGTCAGTGCGGCAATGCCGATAAATGCGCCTTTCTGAAACCAGCGCTGCTTTTTTTCAAGGTTTAAATTAGCCCCTGCCAATCCAGATTCAGCAAAAATAAGCTTACGTAACAAACTGTTAATAAAAAAACTTTTTCCCTGTCCTGTATTCGCAATACCCGCTTGACGACTCAATCCAAAACTACTCGATAAGGATCCCATAATACGATCTATAGGAGAGCCTTCCTGAGTGGCACTGGTAAAATAAACCCCTCGAAACATAGCATCATGGGTATAGCGACTGTCTTGAAAAAGTTCATCAAGAAAAGGGGTAATCAGATCCCCTAAAGCACCAAACTGTTGAGGAAAGGTATAAATCAGGTTGCGCCGCTCTGCACCTCGTTCCCGCTCCAACTTATTGATTAGCTGCTTTTGTAGTTGCTGTTGCAATAATTCAAATTCAACTCCAAACTGGCTAACGACATTTTGTTGTTCTTCCTCATCCAATTTAAAGGTCATACCCCAGACTTGAGCACTTTGCTCCTTATCAAGGTCATCAAAGTACTCCATAAACCCCGATAACAAGTCACACTTGGTAAACAATAAATAAATAGGAATCCGAATATTGAACTGCTCATGCAACTCTTCAATTCTTGTACGAATAGCACGCGCTTGTACAAGACATTGCTCTTTATTTTGTTGTAGTAAATCCGAAATGCTGACCGCAATAATGACACCATTGATAGGCCGTCTACTACGATTTTTCTTCAGCAATTCTAAAAAACTTATCCAAGCAGCCTGATCAACAGGCTCATGACTATCTTGAGTGGTATAGCGTCCTGCGGTATCTAGTAATACTGCATCTTCTGCAAACCACCAATCACAATTACGAGTGCCACCGACACCACGTATCGCATCTTTGCCAAAATGATCTGATAATGGAAACTTTAAATTCGAGTTTTTTAATAAGGTTGTTTTACCTGCGCCAGGTGGGCCAATAATGACATACCAAGGTAATTGATATAAAAATTGCTTCTTTGAACCACCTCCTAAGCGTGAGCCCTTCAATACGCTAAGTGCCGTCTGCATATCTTGCGATAAAGTGTCTTGCTCATCTTGAGAAGCTTGCTCATCAGCACTCAATGCAGGCTCGCCCGCACCTGCCATAGCCCCCAAAATCTGATTATTTTGTCTGCGTGCTTTAAAGAATTTCCAAGCCTGCACAAGTCCCCAGACAACAAAACTAAAACCAATCAAATACCAGCGCTGGTTTTCAGCCTCTAAAGGTGCACTTCCTGCAAAAGCAAACAATGGCCCAATAAACCAAATCAGCATACTTAGCGCTATCATGCCTAATAAAGTGATAACCCAGCGCTGTTTAAAAAAATTAAATATTGTTTTCATATTTTGCACTTCCCATGGCGTTCGCTTGTTACCCGTTACCCGATATATTTTATATGCACTATTTCAACAGAGTAATTTCCACTCGGCGATTTTTTGCTCGTCCTGCCCTTGTTTTATTAGAGGCAATTGGATCCAAATCAGATCGCCCTTCCACTAATATTCTGCTTGGATCAGTCAAATTTTGTTTAATGATATTGGCTACCGCATCTGCTCTAGCCTTAGATAAATGCCAATTTGACGGATAACGAGCACTTCTAATGGGAACATTATCAGAATGCCCTGTCACTAAAACCTCTCCAGTCAGTTGGTTTAATGTGTCTGCAATTTTATATAACAATGAGTTAAGTGACTGCTTAACAGTAGTACTACCCGAACTAAATAGGTTATCGCCGCTAATTGTAATGGTACTGCGCTGTACCAGCTCCACAACTTTAAGTTCATTTTGTGCAATTTCTTCAGCAAGCAACATGGAAAGTGTCACTTCCTGTACAGGCGCATAAAGTGGCTCATACTCAGGCTGAGTAACTTCAGCAACAGGTGGCTTAATCGCAAATACTTGTTTAAACACCGGGTCAGAATTTTGATTCAACTGATATAAAAAAGCACTGAATATGATGGCCAGCAGCCCTGCGGCAACAACACCAAAGACCCAAATAGGCACTAACTCGGCTAAGGGACTTTTCTGGTCAGTAACGCCTTCCCAGTGTGGTGATAGCTCTGCATCAATAGCCCCTTGTTCCTGCTGCAAAATCTGAAACAACCATTCACGAATATCTGCTAATTTTCGTTTGCCACTGTCAACAATCCGATACCTACCTTGAAATCCTAAGGACAAACAAAGGTACATTAATTGTAGTAGCTGTTTATTTTGTGCTGGATTTTGCGCTAATGTTTTCAGTAACTGAAAAAAACGATCCCCTCCAGAAACTTCTTTATGAAACAAACTTAACAAACTTTGCTGCGTCCAGTTACTATCATGCCCCCAAGGTGTATTGAGCACCGCCTCATCCAGCACTGTACAAATAACATACCGCGCATTAGAAATAGTTTGCGGGTCAACGCCTTCTACTTGTGCAGTTTGCTGAAACTGTTGAATTTCATGGGTGATTTTATTTTTTAGTTCATCAGGATTAGACTGACTCTGCGAGGCATTAATTTGCGTTAATAATGCTAATAATCCTGATGCAGACTTTTCTAATGCATTTAACCGCCCTAGTCTCGGCAAGTTTTGTACATTTTTAGCGGCTACGGCAGGCGCAGGCGCATTATTCGAAACAGGCCGCTGAATATCTGAGCGCTTCCCCCCAGGGACAGGGCGAATAATGGTACGATCGTCAGATTGAGGTGCAAAAAAAGGATCATCTGCAGTCATAAGTTTATCCTCTAATAGCCCAGAACTCTAATTCCAGCCCTGGATATTCTCCAGAAAAATGCATGGCAATCGTGCCACTTTCCTGCAAGTCTTTCCATAGCGCATGACTCCTGTCCAACTCAAAATAAACCATACCTTTATGGAAAGGAATTTGTCTTGGTGCTTGTGGTATTGCCAGTAACTTAATCCCCGGCACTTGTGCCATCACCAAATCTCGTAATTTTTCAACAGTCGCAACCGTTGTTTTTCGTGGAATATGCTCACGTAATTTATCCGCAGCAACATCAGCTCCCACCGCCAATACAAACTCTGCGGATTGTAGTAATTCTCGATCCGGAATGGTTGCAGTACGAATTTGGCGTGGGTGTTCTTCCAATGGAATTGGAATAGCTCTGGCTTCAGCAACCCAACTTAATGCGGTGCGAATTGCTGCCAAGACAGGTTCAAAGCAAAGCTGTAATTGTTGGTGTTGATAAGTAGGAAAACTAACAGGACGATGACTCTCTTCCGTTATGGTTGCTAATTCACCCGCCATCTGCAGCATAATGCTATACAAACGCTCCGGATGAAGCTGGTTTAATTCTGCAAAATGGTTAAACAGTGGTTGGTAGCGATTCAGTATTTGCAATAACAAAAAATCAGCTATCTCGGCAACCCCTCCTGCACCAGGACTCCCTAGCCGTTGTGCTAGTGCCTCACCACGATGATGGATAATGCCCGAAACTTCTTTAATATACGCGGTTAATTGTTTAGCAGCGCCACAGTGCAAAGCACTGGGAATAAACTTACTATCTAAAATAACTTGCTTATCAGCTTTTAGTTCAGCCACTTTTGCAATTGGCAGGGTAATAAAGGCATCCTGATTTTTACTTGCAAAATGTAAACGTGTCCATAACTCACCACTCTGTACTACCGCCTTATTTTGCTCTGCTTGCGAATGTACATCATTAAGCTCTATTTCCTGCAGGCGATAGCGGCTTAACTCATCCGTATCACTCTCCCATGAAATTTCTTTGCCGGCTCGCCGCTGTACAGGTAAAGCCAAGAAAATGACGTCCTCTTTCGTTTCTGTCAATATATCTAAAGGATCTGGTATCGGGTGTTGTTCAGGAATACTAAAAGGTGTTCCATCAGGGAATATTCCCTGACAGCTAATCAGTCCAAATTTTCCTATTGCCAACAACTGCTGATCTACTTCGATCTGGGTAATTCCCCAAGAATAGCTTTGTAAGCCAGCACAGCGGGATTCAATCCAATTTTGCACATGACGGTCTTGCTGCTGAAAATGCAAAGGTTGCAAAAACATACCTTCGGTCCAGATAACTTTATTATTCCATGACATATGATTACCTAAAAGCGAATAAGTTAATGGCTATTTTTTCCAGATACTAATACCGAGTTTATCAACAAAAACAAATAATTTTGTTGTTTTATCGGCAGGTATAACAGTAGCATCTCTCCAGATAGCTTGATTAAGATCTCGATAAGCTGCCACGACTGCAATAAATTGCGTACCCGCAGCCAAGTCCTCCTTCAAAATACGCTTATCCCCAGGGTTTAGATGATACTGCTCAGAACGTATTAATTCAGCACCTAATACCGACTCATACTTTTCAAAAAGCTCAGAGAAATCAGACTCAGTATATTTTCCTAAACTCTGCAACTCATAAATACGCACCACTATTGGGGATGCCCTATTATTAACATCAGGGTTAACCATTGCTGATACCGCAACCTGAGTAGTAATGGCTAGCGGTTCAGTATCAACTGGCTTTTCTGTCGAAGAACTACAGCCCAACACCAGCAATGTGAGTAATACTAATCCTCGTTTAATAATATGCATCGTAATACTTCTAGCCTTTTAGTTTAGTTAGGGATGAGGATTTAATAATACCCGAAAGTATGACGCAGGATTTTGGCTGTACAGTCAAAAGACAAGTCAGGTTTGGGTATCATTGAATTCTCATCCCTTAAAGTGGCGTATTTCTTTTAGAGTTCTTTAATTTAATAATTTGTTCTTCATATGACTCAGCAAAAGCCTGCCCAAACAAATGATAAAAATTATCAGTTGCTTCACTTTCTATATCATCATAGAGCGTTGCAAACAAACGCCATAACTTTGCTTGCTTATGAATCGGTATACTGGCAGCTATAGGACTTTGTTTTTGTAAGCGATGCTCTAATTTTTCAGGATCGAACCGCTTCAAAACCTCAAGTAATGCCGTTTGCATACCTGCAATAACAGAGAACTGATGCGCACGAATATCATCAAATACTTCTTCTATTGCTTCCTCGGCAGGCAAGTAACCTTTATCTTGAGGTACCAACATCTTGCGAATCGCCTCTTCGGCACCGACAGAAAATTTAACGGGATTATTTTGTACCGCCCTAATCATGGTAACATCTAGATGCATTTCGTTTTTTATTTTAGCCCGCCCACTCAATACGTCCATCGTTCCTTGAACTGATGCACGTAAAATATTGCCAATAATAAAAAATTTCTCGGGGGTAAGCTGATCACTAATGCCAGCATTTTCCAGCCCTGCACCGCGTAAAAAATTATCTATCATTAAAGCTTGAGTATCTGCGGTTCCAACAGGCTGTTTTGGTGCAGAATTTTCTGGTGGATTTACTTCAACATCAGGCGAACCAACACCAGTAAGCATTGTTATAGATTCAGTATCAGCAGGCTTCGGGGCAGATTGTACTTGCTCCTCTATACGGCGCTCAACTTGCTTATCAAGCTCAACTTTTTCAGGTTTATCAAGCTGAGTTTCATTCACTTCCTCACTAGGCTGCTCAGTAGAGAAAAAATGATCAGGAAACGGGTCTTCAGTTAATTCAATAGGCTGAGACTGAGTAAGTACCTCTGCATTTGGCCTCGGCTCAGGCTTGCCGGGCTTTGGTTCGATAACAGACTCTTCCGAGTGTTGCGATTCGGCAAAAAAGTCATCAGTAAACAATTCTTTCGCACTACTGCTCTCAGTGTTACTCTTGGTAAACCAATCATCAGCAAAAACATCATCTGCCGGCACAGTGCTTATATCCGCTTTTTTTTCCGTGTCATTAGAGGCTAAACCAGGAATTTCAAAAGGATC
Source organism: uncultured Methylomonas sp. (assembly GCA_964640895.1). Classification (GTDB taxonomy): domain Bacteria; phylum Pseudomonadota; class Gammaproteobacteria; order Methylococcales; family Methylomonadaceae; genus Methyloprofundus. The sequence goes on along the minus strand of CAZXJK010000001.1, from coordinate 11,767 downwards.
CTCCCCTTGACCTGCAATAGGAAAGTCAGTTGCATCAAATGAATTACTGCCACCCACAGGCGCAATACTTATCTCAGCAAAAGGGTCATTAGCTAACGGCTCATCATTAGTCACCACTGAATTACTTAATATATCAGGCGCAACCTCACCCAAGCTAACAACAATCGTATACTGACCGATATGCAGCCGATCACCATCGCACAATTTAACGCTATTGCCATTACCAATAGCATCTGCTGCATCGTTAACGAGAACGCCATTCGTACTCGCATCCGTCACAAAATAACTCGACTCTCGATAATCAATAAATGCATGATGGCCTGAAATGTATCTTTTAGGGTCATCCAACACTAGCGTATTTCCTGCATTACGCCCAATAGTAGCTGGCTCTTGTTGGAGAGTAATGCTCTCTAGCTCATCTCCCGCCTGCGAGATAACTCGCAATATTAACTTCATACGCTTACTTTACTCATGCCAAATTTTACTTATTATCCCGAAGTCTATAGGTTTCAGTAACATCATATCTAAAATACCCAGGTATTAATCTCTTAAATTTCAATATAACGTATCCATTACCTTGAAATCAAGTTTTAAGCGAGTACTGCTCTATAAATTTTTGCCCCCATCAAAAACAAATAAATATATTAGAATTTTCTTTCCATATACATTGAGTAGTTGCTAATACAGAGTTATCAACTACAATAAAAACATCATTCTACTGCATCTAAGGCACTTGGAAATAAATAAGCATCCAATATTTGGGCAGGATTTTTGTTTGTCATCAGTGCTGTAGCAATAGGCGCATAGCAGGCTACGTAACTGTTGCTACAGTACTGATGACGGACAAAAAAACTAGTAAAGATGGATGATGTGTGTTTCCAGGTGCCTAACCAACACTCAAACCTTATTCTCTAGCCTTATTAAAGGTAACGACAGAATAAGAGTTTGTGCTCAAGATACAGAATGCGGCAAACTATAGAGGTATTATGAAAAGTTCCGACTCTTGGCAGAAAATAAAGTCTGACTTTTCTCAGCTTATACACACGTTTAAAGAAGGGACATCTACAGCTGACAGCATCATAAAGCAACTAAACCTATTGCTATCAGAAAATGATTTAGATATTTCAGCACAACAAGAATTACAAAAACTAATTCTTGTTGCTAAATTACCGCAAGAATTAAGTAATTTATTAGTCAGTAAAATTGGTGAGCAAAAAACGCTGGTCATGCAACGTAGCGCACCTGCCAGCCCTCCACCCCCTCAGGACAAGAAAAACGAAGATCCCAGTCTGGGTCAGCTTCCCTCAACTCACTCGTCATCATTGCTTAGCAGTCTTTCCAAAAATGATGAAAAAATAGGGCCACGAGCCATTAAGCCTGGTCTCATTATTCGTGACACCTATTGCTTAGAAGCAAAAGTTGGTAAGGGCGGCATGGGAGAGGTGTGGAAAGCACTTGACCTTATTCAAGACGCAGGGGATTCCAAAGACAAATTTGTCGCCATCAAACTGATCAACCAAGAAATTAAAAGTCACCCAGATGCCCTAAAAGCACTCGTTAGAGAATTTTCCCGTTATAAGAAACTAATTCATACAAATATCGTCAAAGCCTATGAACTAAACCATGACCATAATGATATTTTTATTGCGATGGAATTTTTAGAGGGTGCAGAACTAAAAGACTTTATTAAACAACACCCAAATGGTATCCCACTAAAGCAAGCGCAGCCTATTATAAAAAGTATGTGCGATGCCTTAGAATACGCGCATACTGAAGGTATCATCCACCTTGATTTTAAACCAGGAAATGTTTTTTACAACCCTAAAACTCACCTATGCAAAGTAATCGACTTTGGTATTGCTCGCCTTTCCGACCCTGAAGAGCGTGATAAAACACGTTTTGACCCTGGCAGCTTAGGTGCTATTACCACTGCTTATGCAAGCTGCGATATGCATTTACAGGCTGATCCATGCCCTAAAGATGATGTCTACAGTCTTGCCTGTGTTATTTATGAGCTCTTATCTGGTCATCACCCCTTTAACAGAACTGACGCACTCATCGCTGAGCGTAAAAAAATGCAAGCAGCCCCTATTCAGGGCTTAAGTAGAGATGAAATGCAAGCCATTGTACACGGGCTCCGTTTTCGTGCGGCAGATAGAACAGGTAGTGCCAAACAACTTTATACTGAGATATTTTCTCCAGGGCAACTGGCCAAACAAAAGCGTAATAAATTTTACATTTTCGGACCTATACTTTTAGTCGCGCTAACCGCGATTCCTTTCGCCTTATACAAAGGTTATGAGAGCTGGCAACTGACACAAATAAATGAAAACATTACCCAATTAGCGCCAGTAGGAACAACAAGCTTCCAACAGCTTGCGCCTGATGAACAAAAAGTGCTTTTACAAGACAACCCTGCTCATCACTTAGCGCTAGTCCAACATGCAGCTTCCAAGCAAAATGCTTTACTTGCAATTAATAAATTTGATAGCGAGATTCAACAAATATTATTTGTGAATAGAAAAGTAAGAGCATTCCTACTGAGTCATTATCACAACAAAATTGACCATGCTATTAATGCAGACAATTTTCAAATTGCGCAACAGTTAGCAGAGCAAATACTAAAAAAATACCCAGATTCATCACAGCTCATGAAAATATCTGCCAATATTAGCGTTCAAAAAAATCATAGGCTGACAACTTTAAGACAAGAATATCAACAATGCCTGACAGATACCTCACAAAATTTAATTGAACTATTTCCTTGCCTGCAACAAGCTCAAGCACTTATTGAAAAAATTGCAACTACAAAGGTATTAATACCTTTACCTAATATCACTGAGCGCTATCACCAAGAAACAAGTAACGCAATTACCATTAAAGAACTAAGCTTAGCTGAAGAGCTTATTGCTAACTGGCACTCTTTAGACAATGCTGAAATAGCAGAACGAGCCCAGCTTGAGCAGCAATTAGCCTACACCAGTAAAATTGAAAATTTAGTCTTGCAAATTAATTCTGCTAGCGCGACAGAGCTCAATCAACTAGTCGCATTATTAGCAAGTCAAGACCCCGATATTCAACAAGCCGTACTCGAAAATACAGACGCTAGACAGCATTTAATTTCTTTTTATCAAGAGATAATTGTTAATAATATAGCAGAACACAACTTTGTTACCGCAGAAAACTATACTGCTACAGGCTTAAACTTATTCACCAAAGGCTCGGAGGAATATAAAACCCTCAGTCAATTAACAAAGAAAATAAATAAGGAAAGAGCAGGTTATTTAGCGAATCAAAAACAACTCTATCTAAAGCAACTTGCACAACAACAACCTGATGTTACTATTCTTCAAGCTATTCAAAAAAATGTCGCTGCAATTAACCCCGATGACCCACTAGCAAAACTACCCAAGTTATTGGAAAGTTACAGTAAAAAGATTGATGTCGCTGTTATGGAGCTGCAATTTGATTTAGCAGATCAACTACTCATTGACTGGAAAACATTAAAGCCAGCGGACGCTGCTACAGAAACATTCACCCAATTATCAGCAAAAAACCAACAAAAATCGCAGGAATTTGCGCATATTCGCAAAGCATCTGACCTTTTGCAAGAAACCATTAGTCACCAGCAGATAACAAAAATTGCCGCTCATCTTACTGAACTAAAAGTACAATTCCCTGAAGCAAAACAGCGGGATAAAATCTTACTGTCCAATAAAGAATTACTGTTTAATTTTTACCAAGAATACATAAATACGACTGTGCAACAAAATGACTTTGAGACTGCAAATCAAGCACAGCAACAAATACAAGCAGTATTCCCTAATGACAAACAAATTGCAGCTCTTAAGAAAAGTATTAGTGAAGCCCAAAAATTATATATCAACCAGCTTCTACAGCAATCTCGCCTAGCCATCAATGCTGACACCTTAGAGGGTGCCGCTATTTTTTCCCCATTATTGAGCATTCAGGCAAGCAATAAACTTTATTTCAAAAATAATCTGAAAATATTTAAGGAAATAAAGCAAAAACTAATCTCCATCATTAACACTGAAGGCTCATTGCCTCAATTGCAAAGTGTTATAAATCACTGGGATAGTTTTATTCAGTCTGAACATACCGCAATTAAAAGCAAAAAGCAGTACAATACGACTAAAAACAAAATTGCGATACGTTGCTTACTCAGTGGCCGTAAGTTAAAAAAACAAGATAACCCCCAAGAGGCCAATAAATTTTTTATGTACGGCTTATCATTAGAACCGATTAACTCCATAAAAAATGCTTTGGAAAAAGAGCTTTTATAAATTTGGGAAACTGACACTATGAACTGCCGAACTCATTATCTAACAAAATTAATCCCACCTTTATATATTGGTTTTTTCCTTATTTTACTCAGTGGCTGTGCCAGTAAACCACCTATAAAAATTGAAGCGCCTATTGATTTTCAGTTTGTCACTGCACTCGAAGGAGACTCCTTTGAGTCTTTAGCAAAAGAACATATTGGCTCAGCAAGCCTGGCATGGCGCATTAAAGAATTTAATAACAGCCAATCACTTGCCTCAGGCCAGCAAGTCATCATCCCGCTAAAACCCTATAAATTTGGGGGCTTAAATGCTAAAGGCCACCAACGTATCCCAGTATTAAGCTATCACAACTTTAGTAAAGGCCGTAGCCGTAACAAGATGACCGTCTCAGCCAAAAACTTTAGGGCGCAACTTAGTTACCTAAAAGAAAATAACTACCATGTTATTTCCATGAGTCAATTTATTGAATTTCTTAATTTTGGTCAAGTCCCCAAAAAATCAGTTCTTATTACCATTGATGACGGCTGGAAAAGTAGCTACGAAATAGCCTATCCAATACTAAAAGAATTTGGCTATAGTGCTACCTTATTCATTCCAACTCATTATATTAGGCCCCAAAATAAACGCGCCATAACATGGGCGCAAATTAATGAAATGGTGACTGATAATACCATTGATATTCAATGTCATACTAAAACCCATCGTGACTTAACCAAGCTCAAAAAAAATGAGTCCTTTAATGATTATTTACTCGCTATTGATAAAGAATTATTAAGCTCAACTCAGACCATTCACCAAAAAATAGGCAAAAGACCCACAGCACTCGCTTATCCATTTGGCAGAACAAATCCATTAGTGATGGCACTTGTGGAAAAACATGGCTATAAGGCTGCCTTTACCGTCAAAAGAAAAAATAACCCATTTTACCAACAAAGTTCTCTACTCAACCGCACCATGGTCTATGGGACATTTAACTTAAAAAGATTCATAAAAAATATAGGACATTTTACGGAAAATGAAATTACACAACCCGAGCCAATTGACTCGCTACTATCACTGGCAACCCTTACCGAAATAAACCCGGAAGTATACGAACAAAAACAACAATGGCGTACCGCTCTACTCGCACGGAAACTCCAGCGCGATAAATTATTATCTCAACAGCAGTTAGCTACCAACGCTCCAGAGAGTTTTCATCAAACACTGCAACAAACAAAGCAAAAAATTGCAGACTTAAGCAGTAAACTTGATGCTATTGCTAACACACATTATCAAGATGCGCTATACCAACTCAATGCAGGCTCAACTAAAATAGCAGAAAAAGCATTACTACAAGCATTACTTTTCAACCCCAAGCATCACGAAGCGCTTACTTTGTTACAAAGTAATCTCGGGAAATCTAAAAATTTAAGTTATACAGTAAAAGAAAACGACAGCTTTAAATCAATTGCGACTCAGGTATATCAAGATCCTAATAAAGCACCACTGATTCCATTATTTAATGATAATATCAACAATGAACAGGACTTAATTTCTGGTACACAAATTTCCTTACCCTCATTACCTAAGGGGTTCAAAACCAAAAAAACTGTCATCATTAAAAAGCGTTGTAATGTTGCATTAACCAAAAGTTCGACAGCATTAGCCGCTGATTATTACCATAAAGCCAATGACAACTTCGACCACGACCAAATGTCTAAAGCTATCAGCAACCTAAAAACAGCAATTTGTCTTAATCCCGCTCATGCTGAAGCAAAAGAAATGTTGGAGATATTGCAAGACCTTTAGGGTTGAGAATGAAATAAATCCTCGCCCCTTAGTAAATAGTTCATTATGTCTACCTTCGAACCAAAAGATCCTTGCAGCAAATATTTCAAATACACTGACTTTATTCAATGTGGTGCAACTCAGAAACAAACACAGCTCATAAACCTACCCAAGGATCCCCACACAATAACTGCTATTGAAGACATGGCACAAAATATTTTAGACCCGCTTGTGGATCAATTTGGTGAAATAAAACTAAGCTATGGGCTTTGTACTAATGCATTATTACTACAAATCAAAAAGCACCCCTCCCCTGGAATAGCCCCACAACTTGATCAGCATGCAGGATATGAAGTGAATTCCCGAGGCAACCCTATTTGTAAACGCGCTGGTTTTGCTTGTGACTTTTATGCACTCAATACCGATTCGCTATACGTAGCCCAATGGATTGTAAAATACTTGCCATTTGACCGCCTGTATTTTTACGGTACGAATAGACCTATTCATGTCAGTATCGCCCCCGAAAACAACTTTGCCATTACCCTGTTAGAACAATCACCAACTGAGCAGCGTATACCCAAAAATATTAAAAAAGAATTATTTTTGCTTAAAGAGTAATCAATATGGAAGCAGTACAATTTAATCAACTTATTAAATCGGTTAAGCTAGGTAAGCTAGTTGGTAATGCTCGATACCTGCACCACAGTGCTTTCCACGCCATACCTCCTGAATTAAAAGACTTTATTATTCTGATTGCAAACGCTTTAAAAATTCCCGACAACAACTGGAATATTATAAAATTACACACCCAACAATTCCGGATCTCCTACCTAAATTACCCTCAATTTCATGAGGACTCTTACCCCGCCTTACACAATAGCATTACCGTTGATTTAGATAATAAAACCCAAAAAATTGCAGACTACACCGCAACTGAAAACGCTCCCATCCTGCACCGTAAAGAGTTGTTTATCAGCCCAGATGACGAACATTATGCAGAATTTCTCAGTATCACTGCCGAAGGTGAAGCCGCGGGGCTCTATGAAAATAGCCGTATTATTGGCTTTAAAAAATCATGGGAACGTGTCATTCACCAGCATGGTTACGAGTTAGTTGATGGCCGCTTATTTCGCTTAAGTGCAGTCATCAATGCCGCAACAACCGACAATAAAATTGATCGCCATAAAACAGCAATTCAACGGCAGTCATTATCTACCCCCATGAAAGCATTAGCCAAACACGATTATTTGAATGGCGAATATACGGTCTTTGATTATGGTTGTGGCTTAGGTGATGATTTAAAAGAACTGGAAGCACATGGTATTGATGCCGCAGGCTGGGATCCGACCCACCGCCCTGAAGTAGATCGTTTTACTTGTGATTTAGTTAATATCGGCTTTGTGATTAATGTCATCGAAGACCGAGAGGAACGCATAGAAGCTTTGCACCTTGCTTTTGAACTAGCAGATAAATTAATAGTTATTGCTGCCATGATTGCTGGCGAAGCACATACCCAAAAATTCACGCCGTATAAAGATGGTGTGATTACCTCACTAAACACCTTCCAAAAATATTTCTCGCAATCAGAGTTACAAGCCTTCATTGAAAATACTTTGGATGAAAATGCTATTGCCGTTGGCCCTGGTATTTTCTTTGTTTTTAAAGACAAACTGGAAGAGCAACTATTTTTAGCAGACAGGCAAAAACGCCAGCATCATTGGAAGCAAATCACGACTCGCCCAACGAGCAACAAAGAAAAATTTGAGCTTGTCTATGTTGAAAATGAACAACTGTTTAAAGAATTCTGGAATACTTGCCTAGCCTTGGGGCGAATCCCTGCAAATGATGAATTTTCTGCATCAACTAAAATTAAAACACTGGTTGTCTCCCATCAAAAAACATTTACCTTACTCGATAATCTATTCGAGCATAATGAATTTGCACAAGCTGAGCAATATCGCAAAGACGATCTACTCGTTTATTTCTCCTTATCCCAATTTGATAAAAGAAAACCCTATACGCAACTACCAGATTCATTACAACACGATGTAAAAGCCTTTTTTGGCAATTACAATAACGCCATTACCATAGCGCGCGAATTATTATTTTCGATTGCCGATACCGAACTCATAGCAGAAACTAGTCTGGCCGCACAACAAATATTGCCCGCCAGCACCCTACTTGCCAATCATTCACTTACCTTTCACAAAGACTTTATTGACCTGTTGCCCGCAGTACTGCGTGTCTATATTGGCTGCGGCATCCAGCTCTATGGCGACATTGAGGATATCCAACTCATAAAAATCCACTTCCATTCCGGCAAAGTCTCCTTTATGGGCTATGTTGACTTTGATGACTCACCACTACCATTATTAAAAGAGCGCATTAAAGTTAAATTAACACAGCAGCAAGTAGATTATTTTGATTACGTAGAAGAATATGCACAACAGCCGCTATATTATAAATCACACTATCTGACTGAAGATTATCCAAACTACAAAAAACAGGTCGGCTTTGATAAGAAAATAGCGCTATTTCTGCCAACTAATACTCGCTATGGTCTCAAATTAGATGCATTGCAAACTCTACTGGATAATAATCAAACGGAAATTAAAGGCTTTCGGTTTTATAGCAAAAAGTGAAATATCTTGCCCTTGTTTATCCTTGTAAATTCGGAATTAAAGTCCACAATTATAAGGATGATAAACATGAATCAACCAATTTATCTTGACTACGCCGCTACCACACCCGTTGCTCCTGAAGTAGCAGAATGCATGATGCAATACCTTACTAGCAACGGTATTTTTGCCAACCCATCTTCAATACAACATTGTTTTGGCGAACAAGCGGACATAGCAGTGGAAAATGCACGCGCTACAATGGCAAAATACCTGCATTGCAAAGCCAAGGAGTTGGTATTTACCTCTGGAGCAACAGAATCTAATAACTTAGCTATTAAAGGCATTGCTTATAGTCGCAAAGGTCAAGGTAATCATATTATTACCGTAGCATCAGAACACAAAGCTGTTTTGGACACCTGCAAACAACTAGAAAAAGAAGGTTTTAGTGTCACTTATTTAAGTCCTGATATCAACGGCCTAATCAAGCTTAATGAGTTAAAAAATGCTATAACAGACGCTACTGTATTAATTTCCATTATGCAGGTAAATAATGAAACAGGCGCAATACAAGATATAGCAGCCATAGCCAAACTCACCACCGAACAAAATATTTTATTACATGTTGATGCCGCTCAAAGCGCAGGAAAAATAGCGATTAATCTTTCTATATTACCCATTGATTTACTCTCACTCTCCGCACATAAGTTTTATGGGCCTAAAGGCATTGGTTGTCTATTTATCCGCAACCGCGCCAAAATGTACTTACAACCACTAACACACGGTGGCGGGCAAGAATACAGTCTACGGCCAGGCACTTTAGCAACACATCAAATTGCAGGCATGGCCAAAGCATTTGCAATAGCGAATGAACGCCTAGCTGAAGATGCTCAATATATGGCATCACTACGTCAAAAATTCTTAGGCCAATTAGAATCCCTTGGCAGCAGCACAAACAATGGCAGCCTCGAATCATCAATACCCAACATTATCAATATCAGTTTCGAAGGTGTCGGCTCTGATTCATTAATCATTGCTCTCAGAGACAAAGTAGCCATCTCTTCCGGTTCCGCCTGTAATTCAGGTGCTATTGAAGCCTCTTATGTTTTAAGAGCAATGGGTATCGAAGGTGAAAGGCTCTATTCAGCGGTAAGATTTAGCTTTGGGCGATATACGACAACGCACGAGATAGAACAAGCAGGGAAAATAATTTGTATTGCAGTCGAGCGACTAAGAAAACTATCTGAACGATAAGGCTTTAGCATTTAAAAATTCGACCACATCTTCATTCTGAACACGGTGATAAACGTCTTCAACATAAATATTCCCTGACAGGCGTTCATGATTTTTACTCGCCCCAGCCATTACATAAATGCTCCCGCTAACCAATTCATGCTTGGTATCACGTATTAATTCACGTTGTAGGTAATCTTCTACACTAATAAAGTCTTTTTCTTTGCTAGCTAACATATTCACTACTTGCTCAATAATAAGTAACAATCCAAAATTTTTGCTGCAATCATACAATCGCTCTAAACCTGCTCCCAATCAAAACCTACAATGTTGCGGTCAGCTTGATCAAACTCCATTCCTATTAAATAAATAAGATTATCAGCAGCTAAGTATTTTTGCTGATAATTTTTAGCCTTAATTTGCGCTAAGGCCACTCCTTGCTCTTCACCTTCTTTTAGCACCTTAAACTCAATAATAAAGACTTTATTTTTTTGCATAACCGTTAAATCAATACGCCCATGATTAGTGGTATCTTCTGCAATAACCGTTAAGCCCAAGGCACAAAAACAGCTATATACAATGGAAGCATAATAACCTTCGTAATTTGCAATTTTATTCTTACGATACCAATCATTAGGAATCGAGGCAAAAATAGCCCTAAACCCCTGTTCAAGCATATCAAAATCACTTAGCTGTAATGCCTTATGAATTTGAACGCGGTTACGAGTAATTGAGCTAGGCGTAGTGTGCGTTAAATCACGTAATAAATATTGATTTAAACTCGCTTTCACTTCACGATTTGGATAAGTTAAGTAGAACAAACGCTCCCCTTCAAACTCTTCCACCTGTTTAATGGTTAAATATCCTGCCTGAAATAATACGGTTTCTAAAGTGATATCATTAATATCAAAACTCCCTAAATCCGCCTCGCTTAAAAAAACATTTTCCATATCAGGCACACTGTACTGACGCTCTCTGACCAGCTTTAACAAGAAAGACGGACTACCTGTTTCAAACCAATAATTCTTAAATTGTTTGCTCTCCAGATACAGCAAAATTCCAAACGGATTATAAACTTTCTCACCTAAAAAATTATAGCCGTTATACCAGCTCGCCAGCTGTTTAAAATCTACACCCTCTAAGCGGTCTGCAAACACCTGTTTAATTTCGGCTTCAGTATACCCACACAAAGTAGCGTAATCAGAATCTAAAGAAATATCTTTTAAATTATTCAACCCACTAAACAGACTAATTTTGCTAAATTTACTCACCCCAGTCAGCAAGACAAATTTAAGGCACGCATCGCTGTACTTAATCACCGAGTAAATATTCTTTAATTCCTCACGTATCAGCAATGCCAAGTCTGGTTTATCAATATTATCTAAAATAGGTTTATCATATTCATCAACCAACACCACCACCCGTTGCCCCGTTTGTTCAAATAGCGCATTGATCAATTCAGTAAAGATATTATTAGAAGACTTTTGTTTTAAGCTAACACCATACTGTCTAGCTATTTCATGAATAATAAACCTAAAATTTTCTTTTAATGCCTCAACAGAATCAACAACGCCACCAGCGAAACTAATATGAATCACAGGGTATTTCTGCAACCAATCCCAATGCTCCGCTAAATATAAACCCTTAAATAAATGCTCTTCACCTGCAAAAGCAGATTTTAAGGTGCTGATGAGCAGTGATTTACCAAAGCGGCGGGGGCGTGAGAGGAAATAATACTTTCCTGTTTCGAGCATCTGAAAAATTAACGGAGTTTTATCAACGTAATAATAATTTTCGTTAATAAGGTCGGCGAAGGTTTGTAAGCCTATGGGAAGTTTTTTCATA